>JAPLUI010000081.1 GCA_026397725.1 Verrucomicrobiota bacterium
CGGAATTGTTGATAGGCCACCGCATCCCCGGTTTCTAACAAAGCCGGGCCGGGCAGCAGCAAATCCGAGCCGCGGGCCACCTGCTCGGGCGGGATGAGACGGTTCGCCTGCATCAGTGCCACAAAACAATCGGCCGCCTGCCGCCAGCGATCGGACACCGCATACCATTCGCCGAGAGTGCGGAGCACGTCGGTGGCCTCCCACGATGGTTCGATCAAGGCGAGTGGAGTCTCGACCAACAGCGCCTCGGCCTCCCCAATCTTCTTTTGGCTGAGCAAGGCTGCCGCGCGCGACAACCGTTCCCGCGCCTTGGCCTGCTGGAGCAAGCGGGATTCGTTGGCGCGGGCGGCTTCGGCATCCAAGCGCAGCCGGGCCTGTTCCTGGCGGGCGTGTTTTTCCCGCAGCAAGAGCCAGGTCGAGGTGCCCAGACCGATGACCAGCGCCATGGCGGCAAACACGCCCTGGTTGCGGCGCACCAATTTCCGGAACCGATCTTCAAGCCCGAGTTGCTGCGGGTCAAACGGGGTGTGGCCGGTGAGCAATTCATAGAGCACCACCCCCAGGCTGTAGATGTCGCTGCGGGTGTCCACGTCCAAGCCGCTGAACTCGGCCTGCTCCGGGCTCATGTAGGCCGGCGTGCCGACCACTTGCCCGAATCCGTCTCCATGGCGTTTTCTATCAGCCGGCCTTCGATCGCCTTGGCAATGCCGAAATCAATCACCTTGGGCACCGCAATCCCGTCCTGACGGGTCACCAATATGTTAGATGGTTTGATGTCGCGATGGATCACACCCTTTTGATGGGCGTGCTGGATCGCCTCGCACACTTGCACGAACAAGCCCAGGCGCTGCCGGGTATCCAGATCGAGCTGGTCGCAATAGTCGGTGAGTTTCACCCCGTCAACCCATTCCATCACGAAGTACGGCCGCCCGGCGCCAGTGGCTCCAGCATCTAACACGCGTGCGATGTTTGGATGGTCCATCATGGCCAGCGCTTGCCGCTCCGCCTCGAAGCGGGCAATCACGCTGTGGGTGTCCATGCCCAACTTGATGATCTTGACGGCGACCCGCCGCCGGATCGGTTCCTCCTGGCCGGCCAGATAGACCACGCCGCAGCCGCCCTCGCCGAGTCGCTGCAACAGCTTGTAACGGCCGATGCGCGAGCCGAGGCGTTCGTCAACCGAGGTGCACTCGGCAAGGATGTCTGCGGTTTCGGCCGCCGCAAAATCCTCCAGCGTGAGCGTGAGGGCGGGCGCACTGGAGGCGAAAAAATCTTCAGCGGCACGGTGGGCACCAAACATCCGGGTCACCGCCGCATGCAAGGCGTCGTCGCCCGCGCAGGCCTGCTCGAGGAACGACCCGCGCTGGGTGTTATCGGTCACTCCAAGCGCGGTGAAGTAGATGGCATCAATCTGTTGCTTGGCTGCAGTCATGGGCAGTTCCCACTCATGCACGGGCTTTTCGGGGTCGGGGTTCGCCATGAAAAGAATTTCCTATTGCGATTCCTTGATCCATTGGAACAACCAGGCCTTGGCACACGCCCATTGCCGGTCCACGGTGCGCGGGCTCAGTTCGAGGCTGTTGGCCACCTCCTCGTTGGTGAGACCGCCGAAGTATTTCAGCTCCACGATGTGCGCCTGTTCCGGGTCCACTTGCTCCAGGTGCGCCAGGGCTTCGTCGAGCAGCAGGAGGCGTTCGTCCGGCTCGGCTGCGGCCACCTCCAGATCGTCGATGTTGACGCGCACCTGGCCGCCGCCGTGTTTCAAGCGTGCCTTGCGCCGCGCCTTGTGCAGCAAAATCCGCCGCATGGCATGTGCCGCCGCGCCGAAGAAATGCGCCCGGTTTTGCCAGTGGCGCGTGCCATCGCCCGCCAACTCGAGCCACGCGTCATGCACCAAGGCGGTGGCCTGGAGCGTCTGGCCGGGTTGCTCGCGGGCCATCCGCGCCAGCGCCAGGCGCCGCAACTCGTCATAGACCACCGGCAACACCTCCTCCGAAGCGAGCCGATCGCCCCGCCCGGCCGCTTGCAGAATCAGAGTAACGTCGCTCAAGGGGTGGCGAGCGTAATACCGTCATCACCGGAACACAAGCCGCATTGTGGCTGCCGCGTGACGCCGATGGGCCAGGCCACCACGTTTTGCCCGCCTTCGTTTCCGAGGAATGGGGTCAATAAAGAGGTGCATCTAACGGATCAACGCGACTCACCCAGCCCTCGTCCCTGGGTAACAGCTCATTTCGGCGCACTTCGTGAGCCGATCACTGCGGCTTCGCGATAGACATCGAATCCCGTCGGGCCATTGTTGGAGAATGCCTACTGCGTGGCACCCTTCCAATCGCGCGACTTAAGACGCACCGGGCCCATCAGGCCCGAGATCGGGCTGCCGCGGTAATTCGAGGGAATCGTCTGGTAATGGTTGGCCAGCGTATTGTAAACGAGGATTTCCAGCTGGTTGTCGCCGCGGTTGAGGAACCCGGTTAGATCGGCCTTCCATGGCGGCGCGACCCGCACGGCCACGGTCTTCCCATTGACGCGGATTTCAGCCGTTGCGGTGACGCTGCCCAGATCCAGTTCGACCTTGCCCTTGGCCTCTTCCTCGGTAAGGCCGAAGGTCGTGCGGTAACGCACGCCGCCGGAATAATTGTTAAGGACGCCCAGTTGCGACCAGTCGCCTTGGGCCATGACACCCGAACCATCGGTTTCGATCATCACCGGTTCGGGCAGGACGGCGCCGCCGCTGATGCCGGTTTCAGGCACCACTCGCAGCGCAACCACCGCCGCACGCCCGGCGGTCTTGTCTGCCGCAAAGCGACCATCGCCCTGGTCGGCCATGGGCTCGCCGTCGATCCATGCCCGGACCTTGCCACGGGCCTGCACGCGGATCGCCGTGGTGCCCGGGGCGGAGAGGAAGCGGAACCATTCCGCCGCCGCTTTGCCGGCTTGAACATCGAAGGGGATCACGCCGGCATCGTCATACCAGCGCATGGCCAGCGGCGTGCGGGCCTGCGCCACGGGCGCGTCCGGCCTGCGCAGGACCAGATGCCCACGCCCCGCCTTGTCGTAGCGGATGAGAACGGGATTCGCGCCGGCCTTGAGCTGCACCGGCCGCGCAAGGTCGCCCACGCGGACCCCGCCCACATACATCGCCGCAGGCGTGATGATGGGCGAGGTGTGGCTCTTGTCCGCAGGCGGGTTGCCGCCGACTTCGACCGCTGCGGCCGTGGCCTGTGCCACCGTTGCGGAGGTCCAGAGATAATAGGTCTTCCCCTCACTCTCGGCCTCGTAGCGAATCTCGTTGAGGCCGCCGCCCGGCTTGCCCAGGCAGAGGAAGTCGTCGGTTACCGTGCGCTTCAGGCCATGGTAGCCTTGGTGGCCCGAATCGCCTTCCTTCCCCATGCGCCATGAGAAATCGTAGGGCTTCCAAGCAAAGGCCTTGCCCTTGACCGTTACCGCTTGCGAGGGATCGACCGAGGTGAGCTTCGCCAACCCGGCATCGAGCGCCGCGGCATCGACATCGTCGGGCAGCGGGCCGAGCACATAGAACTGCGGGCCGAAGCCGTGGAGTTGTTTCGTCCAGGTTCGGTCGTCGGTCGCAGGCAGCATGGCGGTCGTGGCCAAGGCCTCGGTTTCGCGGGTCCAGGCAAAGCGGCGCGCTTCCAAGCCGATCATCTTGTTCTCAGCCGTGACCGGCATGCGGAAATCGCCGTAGGTGTTATCCATGGTCGGCACGAAGGCGACCGTCCACTCCGCAGGCAACGTCCGTTCCACGACGGGACGTTCGTCCTTGGGTGGCGGGTTGACGTGCGACTGGCCCGGGGTGAAGGCGACAATCTGTGCTTCAAAAACTTCCAAGGGCAGTTCGACCCGGGTGCCCGTGGCTGTCTCTTCGGTCACGCGCAGGGGCGAGGTCTTGCCCGTCCAGGGATCCCACAGTTCGACAGCGCCCTTGGCGCGGAATTCGACCACGGCGCCGGGCGCGGCATCCATGACCAGATAGATGTCGCGCTTGCCCGCCTTGCGATGCAGGGCGCGGACGGTCTGGTTCAATCCGCGCACGTCCTGCACGAAGGCAGTACTGATGGCCTTGACCACCTCGTCGCTAGTGCCCAAGCGGCTATCAGGTTTCAACGCGGTTTCCACCAGCGCGGCGAGGGCCGGATCATCGCGGCCCGCATGATCGGAAACAGTCGGCACGGCGCCGACATTGAAGACCTTGCCCCCGGCCTTGGCAAAGGCGGCAGCCTTCTCGATGGTCGGCCAGCGCACGGCCTCCATGTTCGGCAGCACCAGGGCCTGATAGGAGGCCCCCGCATCCTTGACCACCAAGCAGCCATTCTCGACCACGGCGCGGGCCAGGGAATCATTGTCGATGAACTCGAAGTTGATGCCGGCGGCAAGCAACTTGTGGGCAAGCTCGAAAGCGGTGTTCTTCGCCTGCTCGCCATTCATTTCCGCCTCGAACGGCGCCACGGGATAGACCACCGCGACGTCGCACGCCAGGTGACCCTGGCTCATGAGATAGGACAGGCGCTCGAAATAGCCGAGGAACGTGCCCATGTGCGCCCAGTAGGGCATGCGGAAATGATAGCACGGCGGTGCCCATTCCCAGTAGGATCCGTAGGTCGTGTAATAGAGTCCGTGCAGATTCAGCAGCGTGCAGCCGTACAGGAAGTTCTCGCGCGTGGCATGCATCAACCGCTCCGGCGCGGCACCCCAACCGAGGCTGTGGTAGCCCTCCAGCCACACGCGCGGCCGCTGATAGAGGTTGGCCACCGACGAGGACACCTTGCCCTTGATCAGATCGGCGCTCCCGCCCGGCGTGTCGTGTCCCGGCGCGGAATACCAGCGGGTTGCGCGGAAGTAGTCGCCGAATTCGTGCGGATCGGTGCCGCGTCCGCCCGAGTCGCAGGCATAGATCATCCCGCGCGATGCGTGCCACTGATAGATCGGCTTGAAGTAGCGTTCTTCCATCAGCGCCATGCGCACATCGGCGTAGTCCATGCGCACCTTGGGCGTGATGCTGCCCAGGTCGTCCCACATCGCTGGCAGCACATCTAACAGGTCGTAACCCTTGCGCTGCTTGAACTCGGTCGCGAAATCCGGATTCCAAGCGAACTTGCCCGCGCCGATCTGCAATTCGTCGTTGAAGAAGTAGTTCAGGCCCTTGGCGGATTTGCCGGGGTTGTGATCCTGGAACGGCTGGAAGAAGTCGCGGATGACCGTGTCTCCCGCTCCGGCCATCAGCGGATTGATGGATCCGGCCTTGCGTTGCGGACGGAAGGTCCAGACCTCCCATTCGCCCGCCGGCGCCGTCCAGGTGATCTTGCCATCCTTGGCAAGCGGCATGAGGTCCGTGCCGCCGCGCTGCACCTTGCCGCCAGCCACCGGATACGCATGCGCCGCAAACTGGTCCGGTGGGCAATCGAAGGTCTTGGTCTCGCCGCCGCGCATCCGCGGTTGGCGTCCGCCGCCGAGTTCGATCGCGTTCAACTCGGGCTTGCAGTAGAACAGCTTATAGAAAAGGTTCGGCGCTCCGTTCGGCCAGTCGATGGTGTAGGTGCTCATGCCGATACCCATTTCAAGCTGCGTGCAGGCCTGCGCGATCTTGGCATAGACCTTCCACCAATCGTCGGAGAAAATCTCCGGCTGACCCTGCTCCGTCATCCAGCCGGCGGTGTCGTAATGGGAATAGTTGACCTGTACTCCGCTGATGCCCTTCTTCTTCAGCTCCTTGAGTTGGACGATCATGCGATCCGGATCCAGGTTGCCGCCGGTCCACCACCAGTACGGCACCTCGCCATAGCCTGGCGGCGGACTGGTGAAGCCGCGCAACACGTCCACTTGGGGATCACGCGACGGGATACCGGCGCCCTCTTCAGCGAAACCGCTGGTGGCCAGCAAGGCAAAGCCGACAATCAGCGATAATCGATTCATGATAAGTCCTTTTTGGTGAGAATTCATGAGGAGTTGGAATGTAATTGGTTTGGGTATCGGGCGAATGCCTCAGTTGAAAACTGAGGCCAGTAGTACGATGACAAGCAGCAGGTTCTTGCTCATTTCTGAAGGCCAATCTCTCAATGTGGTGACGCCCCGATTCGGGATGATTCGGATCATCCGAGACCGCAGGCGGTGGCGGCGATTGAGGTTGCGCCGAGACGGCGCCACCACGGCCTGCGGCGGGACGCCGCAGCCACGTTGCTGCAGGCACTGCCCCCCGGTTGCCAATTTCCAACATTTTCAGTGATGGCAGTGGTTTCTTTGGCCGCCTATCACTTGGGATCTGCCGCCGCCGGCAGACTCACGCGAAAGTCCGCCGGCTTGGTGCCGCTCTTGACCACCACGATGTCTCATGGCGCTTGATTCGGATCATTTGCGGCCCAACAAATCCATCATCGCCAGGCCCATGGACTCGCCAATGTGGAAGTAGCCCCGATGGCATAGCCGGGAAGGCCCGTCCAATCCGTTAGATCAGCGCTCGCTTCCACCCGCAGCGCCACCCCTGCCGATCAGGAACCGGACGAATCCGACAAAGGAGTCGAAAACCACATCCCGTTCGTGAACCGGCTCTCGCGCTGGTGGCGGCACCTGCAGGAGGACCGCTTCCTTGCCCGCACCACCCACGAGCAGCGGCAGGCGCTCAAGCGCGATCTCCTGCCCATCGTCAACATCTGCGGGAGACCAATGTCGTCGGCACCATCCGCCTGCTGGAGTTCTGCCGCCGCATGGGCGGCTCCCACTTCGTCTTCGCCTCATCATCCAGCGTCTATGGCCCGGAAACGACCCCCGCCAACCCGTGCAGCCCCTATGCCCTAACCAAGCTGCGGCGTGACGGCCTCGGCACGCCCACTGGTCCGCCCGGATGGGCGGCGCGATGGCACTGTGCATGGCCACTATCCGCCATCCACTATCCGCAATCCGCTATCCGCTATCCAATATCCGCTATCCACTATCCACTATCCACTATCCACTATCCACTATCCACTATCCACTATCCACTATCCACTATCCACTATCCACTATCCACTATCCTCTATCCACCGCCTACTTCGATGCCCTCGGCCGCTCCACCCACCTCGCCGACTGGCAATTCCGGCAGGCCATTGGCACGTCGGACACGTCGGACACGTCGGACACGTCGGACACGTCGGACACGTCGGACACGTCGGACGCGTCGGACTTGTCGGACGCGTCGGACGTATCCTGGCACACGGGATTCCCGGCCTTCCCTGGGCGACCGCCTTCGATTGGCAGGGATTGGCCGACCAGGCCCGCTCGCTGGAGCCCACCCTCTGCCCCCATCCCCGCACCGGAAGAATCGCCCGCCACCACCTCCATGAGGCATCCATGCAGCGCCAATTCAAGCTCGCCGTCCGCAAGGCGGCCATCCCCAAGCCCGCCACCAGCCATTGCACCCATTATGCCGAGTTCTCGGAAATGCCGTGTTGGGGCGGCGAAAATGCGAAAATCACACAAATTCAAGGATCAGGGGTGTTGCAATGCGGCATTTTTCGGCGTAGATTTAGGAGAAAGTTAGACCTTGAATTTACCCGTCATGGTCGAGAACTGTCAGATCAGATCAGCCGCCGCCCGCTTCAAGCGCTCCGGGTGCGGTCCCCTTGGACCTCACCTCGGTGACTTCGCTGAGCGGCTCTCGGAGCAGGGTTACATCGGCCAAACTGGCGTGAAGAAGATCGGATTGGTGGTGTTCTTGAGCCGATGGCTCGCACGGAACGGAGTCGGGTTGGAATCTCTCAATGAACAAAGCATAGCGGATTTCACGGAATCCCAGCGGGAGCTGTTGTCGCGTCGCACGCAAGTTCAGCACACGCTTTGCCAACTGATGCAATATCTGCGGGAGTCGGGAGCAATTCCATCACCACTCCCCTCGGTCGTAGCAACCGGAGTTGATTGTCTGCTGGACGAATACGGCGAGTTCCTGACTAATGAAAGGGGACTAAG
>JAPLUI010000333.1 GCA_026397725.1 Verrucomicrobiota bacterium
CGGAAGGGCGGCCCATGAGTGCGTGCCGAAGGCTCTGTTCATGGACGTTCCTTCCGCTCGACGACAGGAATGTCGTCGCTCCCTAACGGGCATCCTCGGAGCCAAGTTACTCGGGAGGGGCGTGACCGCCCGCGAGACGGAGCGTGCCTCCTGGGAACCCCGTGACTCTAACGGTTTAGCCAAAGCGGTGTGGCGGGCTGCGCCCTTCCCACCGCACTCCATACTTCGGCTGGCGCATGGGCGGTGCGGGTATGGACTTGCTTGATCATTGAATGTTGGAAGTTGAATGTTGAGATCTTTGGCGTGAAGCATGGCGTGGCAGCAGTGGTTCAACCATTCATCTGACAGCCCTGTCAACTCCGGCTGGTGGCTCACAGCTCACCCGCGATCAAATCATCGAGAGTCTGGCGCTGCCGCACCAGCGTTGCCGTCGCACCCTCGACGAGCACCTCCGCCGCGAGCGGCCGCGAGTTGTAGTTCGAGGCCATGGCAAAACCATAGGCGCCGGCGGACATCAGCGCCACGCACTCGCCCGGCTGGAAATCCGGCAGCGCCCGGTCCTGGCAAAAGAAGTCCCCGCTTTCGCAGATGGGTCCCACCACATCGACCACCACGCGTGCGGCGGTGGCGGGCTGGGCGAGCGGCACGATTTCATGATACCCCTGGTAAAGCGCCGGGCGGATCAGATCATTCATCCCGGCATCGACGATCTTGAAGGTCTTGGCCACGCCTTTTTTCTCATACAGGCAACGGGTGACGAGCACGCCGGCATTGCCCACCAGGTAGCGTCCCGGCTCTAACAGGATTTTCAAACCCAGCTCCGCGAGCCGCGGCACGAGTTCCCTGCCATAGCGCTCGATCGTGAGCGGCAGCTCGTCCGGGCGGCGGTGTTGCCACCACCCGGCCGCGCCGGAATCCAGTGCATTCTGATAGACTATGCCGATGCCGCCGCCGATGGACCAGAACTCGAGGTCATGGGCATGTTTGAGCTGGCGCACCAGCGGCGCGACCTTGTCCACCGCCTCGATGAAGGGCGCCACCGAGGTGAGCTGCGAGCCGATGTGCATCTGCAAGCCCCGCAGGCGGATGTTGGGGAGGTCCCTGGCCGCCCGCGCGTAAAGGTCCGGGATCGCCTCGAAGTCCACGCCGAACTTGTTCCCGGACTTGCCGGTGGAGATGTAGTGGTGGGTCTTGGCATCCACGTTCGGGTTGACGCGCACGGCGGCCGGGGCCACCAGGCCCATCTCGCCGGCCACCTGGTTGAGAGCACGCAGTTCCTCCTCGCTCTCGACGTTGAACGAATAGATGCCCTGGTCGAGCGCATAAGCGATCTCCCCGCGGGTCTTGCCGACTCCCGCAAACGTGCAGTGCGCGGGATCACCACCCGCCTTGAGCACCCGAAACAACTCGCCCCCAGACACAATGTCGAAACCCGCCCCCTGCGCGACAAGCAAGCGCAGTACGGACAGGTTCGAGTTTGCCTTCACCGCGTAGGCGATCTCATGGGGGACTCCGCCGAGGGCCGCATCGAGCCGTTTGAAATGGTCGATGATGGTCCCGCCCGAGTACACATAGAGCGGAGTGCCGTGGGTGGCGGCAAGCTCCTTGAGATCGACTTGTTCGCAGTGGAGCGAACCGTGCTGGTATGAAAATCCGTGCATCGCGGGACGAGGATAGCGGCAAATCCCGCAACGGTAAAGCCAAGAACGATGTCCCGTGCCGAAGGGGCGGCCCGGGCAATCCTGTTCGATTGTTACGACTCAGGTTCCAAAGAATTCATGGCAGAATCATTGATGGCAGAATCATTTTTCCCTTATCCGTGTGCAGCCGTGTCATCGGTGGTCTTAGTGATCTGTCCTTCGCGCTTCATTGAACAGGATTGGGCGGCCCGGGTGGTTCCCGGCGGTGCCAGGCGGCGGCTACTTTTCCTGCAACAGCCCGTCTAACAGCCGCAGCGTCACCCGGATCGAAATATCCAATGACCCGGGCGAAACATTGTTGAGGCCGTCGGCCGAGGTGTGCCACCAACTCCGGTTGCTGAAATCACCGATGATGTCCACCGTCGGAATCCCCACCCGGTTGAGCGGCATGTGATCGTCCGTGATGGCTCCGGCGGCCATGCCGAAAATTTTTCCCGCGCCTTCCTTGTGTGCCGCCGCCAGCACCGCTTCGCGCAAGTGCTCCGGCGTATCGGATGGCAGGCGGATGCTCAGATTCCGGTGCCCGACCATGTCTAACAAAACACCGAAGCGAGGTTTGGGGGCCTCGGGCGGCCATTCCGTGGCATAGTGGCGGCTGCCAAACAGCCCGTCGAACGGGGTGATGTTCTGCCCGAAGGCCTCTTCGCCATCGAACAACACCAACTCGAGTTGCCGCGCCTGTCCCGGCCGCTCAGCCGCCAGCACCCGCGCGATTTCCAAGATCGCCCCACAGGCCGACGCGGCATCATCCGCCCCGAGAAACTTTTCATGCTTGAACCACTTCGAGTCCAGGTGCGCGCACAGCAAGCCCGTCACCGGGCCTTGCCACGGAGCGCCGCCCGTGGCCGGAAACCGCGCCCGCACGTTCTCGAACTTCACCATCCCCATCGCCGTGCTGCGCTCAAATGCCTGCGTGCGGGTCTCCCACCCGGCCGCCGCCAGTTGCGTGCGGACCCGTCCGCGCACCGCCTGCAAACCCTCCGATCCCGGTGGCCGCGGTCCGAGCGCCAGGATCGCCCGGGTTTGTTCGTAGGCGGCCAGCCCGAGGCGCGGAGTGCGCCGCGCCTGCCACCACCACCACCAGGCTCCACCGCCAAGCAAGGCGGCGGCTAGAGTTCCTACCAGCAAAATCCGGGCACGCATGCCCGGAGCCTGCACGCTGCCAGCCCCGGTGAAAAGAACCATCTTGCCGCCGCCGGCCGCCGGGTGCCGGACGCGCCTGCCCCCCCTGTCCTGCGGGACTGCCGGGATTCGTGAATTTGCGCTTTTCGCAAGCGAAAATCCCACTAGGATCGCCCGCATGTCCCTGCGGTTCATGTTTCCCGTGTTGTCCACTGCGGCGGCCTTGCTGGTGCTGGCCTGCAGTTCGTCGTCCGAGCTGCCGCTCATGGCGGGCAATACCCAGGCTGCGGCCAATGAGGGTGAGGCCCTGTTCCAGCAGGCCAAACAAGCCGACCTCGCTGGCAATCCCAAGCGTGCCATCAAACTCTACGATGAAACCGCCACCCGCTTCCCCTTCGTCAACTCCGCCGCACAGGCCCGCTTCCGCCAGGCGGAATTGCTCGAACAACAAGACCAGCCACGCAAGGCCTTCGATGCCTATCAGAAATTCCTCACCTGCTTCCAGGCCAGCAACCTCTACGCCACCGCGCTCGCCAGACAAGCCAGCATCGCCCAGGCCGCCGCCGCCGGTAAAGTGCGCACCAACTTCCTTGGCATCCACTCCAAGCTCGCCACCGAAGACATCGCCGCATGGCTCGGCCAAGTCCGTGACAACGCCCCCAAAACCGCCACCGCCGCCAAGGCCCAGTTCACCATCGGCCAGATCTATCAGAATGATCGCGAGTCGGCCAAGGCCATCGACGCCTACCGGCAACTGGTGCGGGACCAACCCGACAGCCGCGAGGCCCCCGCCGCACTCTTCCAGATCGGGGTTGTCTTCACCGCTGACGCCGACCGTGGCGACCGCAACCAAACCACCCTCGATCTCGCCCGCGAGGCCTTCAACGACTATCTATCCCAATACCCCGGCCATTCCGACAATGCCGCCGCCCGCAAGCTCCTCAGCGACCTCGGTTCCCGCGAACTCCATGGGTCCTTCGACATCGCCGAGTACTACTTCAAGACCCGCCAGTTTGAATCCGCGAAAGTCTATTACCGCGACGTCATGCAGCGTGCCCCATCCGGCCAGCTCCATGACGCCTCCCGTGCCCGCCTCAAGGAACTCGGCGAGTGATTCGTCCCCCTGCCCACCGCCCTGCCGCATGAAGTTGCCCCTCCTGCTCCCGCTCGTGCCCCTGCTGCTGGTTTCCTGCGCCGGCTACCACCTTGGCAGTGCCAAGCCCGCCGCCCTGGCCAAGGTCAAGACCATCGCCGTGCGGATGTTTGCCAATGCCACCCTGCACCCCAGGGCCGAAACCATCGCCACCTCCGCCGTCACCAGCGCCCTCACCCAGGACGGCACCTTTCGCCTCACCAGCACCGCCCAGGCCGATGCCATCCTCGAGGGCAGCATCAGCTCCATCACCTACTCCCCCATCAGCGACCGGCGCCTCAATACCCTCCACCCCGAGGAACTCACCAATACCGTCACCCTCACCTGGTTCCTCAAGGACGCCAGCACGCCCACCCGGATCCTCGCCAGCGGCGTTGCCGTCGGGACCAGCCAGCTCTTCGTCGATCCCGACCTCCAAACCGCCCGCAACAACGCCTTGCCCGACGCCCTCGAACGCGCCGGTGAAGCCATCGCCTCACGCCTCGCCAGTGGCTTCTAGCAAAATGCCGTGGAAAGATTCCGGTTACTACTCAGGTTCCAAAGAATTCATGGCAGAATCATTTATGGCAGAATCATTTTTCAAGAGTCTTGAGGGGGATTCATCACGGGTCGGCCTGTCTGCGTGCGGATGCGCACAGACAGGGGGTGATCCAATGACTTTTTCCAATTCTGAAATGATTCTGCCATAAATGATTCTGCCATACCTGAGTAGTAACAGATTCCGCTGGAAAGATTCCGCTTGCCAGCATACCATGCGGCCGGTATTCCTTCCGGCATGCACCAGCGCAAGAAGCAGCCCCAGGTCACCCGGCAGGCCATCCTTGATGCCGCAGGCGAAGGGTTTTCGCGTGTCGGCTATGCGGCCAGTGGTCTTGGGGGCATCGTGGCACGCGCGGCGCTGACGAAAGGGGCCTTGTTTCATCACTTCCCGGACAAGCGCAGTTTGGCCAAGGCGTGGATCGACGAGCGACTCGCTGCCGTCATTGCCGAACTCTGGCTCGCACCGCTGGAGCACGCCGATTCGCTCGAGGCTCTGCGCAGTCTTTGCCGCCTCCGCTTCAATGAACTGCAACCCGGCGATGCCACCTCCGCGCTGAGCGCCCTCGCCGCCGAACTCCCCGCCCACCCAGATCCGTTAGGTCTCAGCCTGGAACAAATCTTTGAGGATTGGCGCGGCACCATCGCCCGGTTGCTGGAACGCGGCAAGACGGCAGGCCGGATCCATCGTTCCATCAAGCCAACTGCGGAAGCGGCTTTCCTCGTCGCGCTCATTGCCGGGGTCACCGTCACGGCGAAATCCCCGCGCCATGCGGACACCCGCCGCGCCTGCCTGACATCCCTGGAGGACTACCTCGATACGCTCCGCAGCCAGCCAGCCTGAGCGCCCTGCCGCGCCGGCTCGCAGCCGCACGCCGGGCGGCGCGGGAGGCTGCTGAAAATATCCGCGACTTGGTGAAATACTGTCGCCAAACTGCCGCGTACATGCCATAACTCGCCTGCAGTTTCACCCCCTTCTTCTCCCCACTCTCCGTCATGGCCAAGACCCGCTCCGGATTCTATCACACGATTGAATACATCGGCCCGCGTCCGCAGAAACCCAAACGGCAGAATTTCTTTGGTGGCTGGGTGATTTTGGTGATTGCGGCAGCCATTGCCTTCTGGTTTGGGCGGCCCTTGGTGCCCTTTCTGCGGGCGGCGCAAAGCGGCGCCTCGTTGGAACAAGCCACTCTCCTGATTGCCGCCCTCGAACGCTCCGGTACCTTTGGCCAGCGGCTGGCCGCCGCCGCGCTGGCCCACTCGCTCAAGACCATCAGCTACGAAACCGCCTACTACACCATCCCCTATCCCAACGGTGATGTGCCCGCCAGCAAAGGCAAGGCCGAGGACGTCATCATCCGCTGCTACCGCCAACTCGGCATTGACCTCCAGGTGGAAGTCCACGAGGACATGGTCAAAAACTTCAAACTCTATCCGCAGATTTTCCCCGGCGTCACCGCCCCGGACACCAACATGGATCACCGCCGCACCCTCAACTTGCAACGGTTTTTCAGTCGCAAGGGCCAGGAACTCACCCCCAGCCGCAACCCCGCCGATTATCAACCCGGTGACATCGTGGTGTGGGCACTGGTGGGCAATCACTCGGCCGAGGCCCACCTCGGCATCGTCGTCCCCAGCCCGGACGGCAATTTTTCCCAGCCATGGGTCGTCCACCACCTCGATTCCAAGGTGAAATGGGAAAACTCGCTCTTTGACTATCAAATCCTCGGGCACTACCGCTACCCGGACCAGGGCGGGGCAAGCTGAAATGCGCATGCGGCAGGCGGCACCCAAGCCCGCCACGGCCTTGCCAGGGGTTGCGGAGTAGCGCATGCCGCCAAGGTGGATTTCCAGCCCGGCCACCACCCCGTTGAGGCAAGGCGGCTTCCTTCGCTCCCACCTGCCTGCTGCCGAAGCCCAATGCCATACTCGATCCGCATACTCGATCCGCGGATGCCTATTCCCCTAACACCACCAGGCGGTAGAACGCCTTGGCGGACGGCGACACCTCGGTATCGGTCACCGTGTTGAGGCCCCGGCCAGCGGGGCGTTCGTCTGGCTGTTGAGGTCGCCGGCCCCGCAGGTGTCGGGTGTGATGATGTTGGTTAGGGTCGAGGCAGTCTCGGCCAGGGCGGGCGTGAGCAGGGCGGCGGCCAGGGCGAACATGGTTGTTAGGCAGGAGACAATGCGTGTGGTCATGGGATCAGGTGGTGAAGGAAAGGTTTGTAGCAAGCGGCCTGCGACCATCGCCGCCAATGAGGGGACCATGTCCCGCCCGGAGCGTTCGGCGCTGCATCCGCGGTACTATCGTTGGCGAAGAAGGCACGCTGGTGACAGCGCGATGGCGCATGCGCGGTACCGTAGAACGCCGCCGCCGGATCCCGCGACCATGTCCCGCCCCCCGCGTCTTCACGAACGCGCCTGCCATGGCGCCGCCCATGCGGGCGGACAAGTGGGCGGCCAGCGGCCGAGCCGCCCTACCGCCGAAATGGTATCAGGGCGTGGCGGCCTCGCCGCGCCCTAACTGACCCAGCGGGTGAGACATCTCATGTGCGGCTCAATCACCGCGCTTCAGCACCGCCCATCCGGGCGGACAAGTGGGTCGGCCGGGGCCGTCCGACCCTAGCGCCCTAACCGAAACGGTAGGGCGTGGCGGCCTCGCCGCGCCCTAACTGACCCAGCGGGTGAAACATCTCACGTGCGGCTCAATCACCGCGCTTCAGCACCGCCCATCCGGGCGGACCAGTGGGTCGGCCGAGGCCGACCGACCCTACCGTCCCGGGGGCACGATGCGGTGCTTGGGGATGGCGTGCCAGTCCAGCAGGCCCTTGCTCCAGGCCCAGGCGAGGCCCTCGGCGAGGAGCAGCAGGAAGACCATGGCGGCGATGAAGGAGCCCACGGAGAGATTGAGGAAAGCCACGGCGAAGGGCAGGAGAAAGACGGTCTCCACGTCAAACACCAGGAATAACAGGCCGAACATATAGTATTGCGAGTGGAACCGCGTTTGCCGGTCGGAGAGGGGATTGACGCCACATTCATAGAGCGCATTCTTTTCCGCGCCCCGCTTGATCGGGGTGAAAAAAGTCATCCAGGCACGGGCCAGGACCAACGCGCCGATGGGCACGGCGAGGGCGACGGCGAAGAAAATCAGGATGGGCAGATAGGGATGGTGCATGCTGCAGGGGAGGGCGGAGCTTAGCTCAGGTTTTCCAAAGCTGCAACACGCGCAGGTAGTTGGCACGCTCATACACCGACGGATCCGGACAATGGCCGAGGCTCATGCTGCCGCGCATCTGATCGACCGACGCGTATTCGTGGTCTTCCATCCAACGGGTGAAATCGGCGAGCATGCTGGCGAGATGTTCGGGACCGTGCTGGAGCAGGCAGGAAACCACTTGCACCACGTTGGCGCCGACCATGATGCCTTTGACGATGTCTTCAAACGAGTGCGCCCCACCGCTCAACGCGATGTCCGCCTTGATATGACCGTGGATGATGGCGATCCACCGCAGGCGCTGGCGGAGTTCCGTCTGGTTGGAGAGATCCAGATGCGAGACGGCTTCGAGTTCCTCGATGTTGATCTCCGGTTGATAGAAGCGGTTGAACATGATCACGCCGGCGGCACCGCAAGCGTCGAGCTGCTTGGCAAATTGCCCCGGCGAGGAGAAATACGACGAGAGCTTGACGGCGATGGGGATGGAGACGCTGGCCTTGACGGCTTCGAGGATGTCGAGGGTGCGTTTCTCCACTGCGGTGCCGGATTCGTTAGGATTGGTGGCAACGTAATAAACGTTGAGTTCGAGTGCGTCGGCCCCGGCTTGTTGGATGAGGCGGGCGTGATCGGTCCAACCGCCGATGCTGATGCCGTTGAGTGAACCGATGACGGGAATGTCAACCGCCTCCTTGATGCGGGAAATCTGCTCGAGGTAGCGATCCGGCCCGAGCGCGTAATCTTCCATCCGCGGGAAGTAGGAACTCGCCTCCGAGGAGGAATCCGCGGAAAACTCGGTGTGGGCAAACTCCGCAAGCTGTTGGCTGGTGATCTGCTCTTCAAACAGCGAGTGCATCACGATCGCCGCAGCTCCGGCGTCTTCGAGGCGCCGCACGACATCGAGCTTGTCAACCAAGGGTGACGCCCCGGGCATGAGCGGATTCTTCAAGGGCAGACCGAGATAGGTGGTGGAGAGGTCCATGGCAATCAGATGGCTGGTTTGGTGGTTTCGGAGGCGGGTGCGGGCTCGGGTTCGCTGGCGGCGGCGAGTTGTTGATAGAGGGCGAAGTGTTCCTTGACGGAAGCGGCAGCCAGTTGTTGCAGCATGGCCGAGCGTTCCGGGTTGATGCGCTCCAGCATCTGGAAGCGGGTTTCGTTGCGGGTGAACTCCGCGAGCGAGGCTTTCGGCGCGCTGGAATCCAGCTTCATCGGGTTTTCCCCGGCCGCGGTGCGGCGCGGATCGTAGCGGAACAGTGGCCAGTATCCGCAAGCAACGGCGCGTTTCTGTTGTTCGAGCCCTAGCGCCAGGCTGTAGCCGTGGGCCACACAGTGGCTGTAAGCAATGATGAGCGAAGGGCCGGCGTAGCTTTCCGCCTCGCGGAACGCGGTGACGGTCTGCGCGTCCTTGGCCCCGAAGGCCACCCGCGCCACATAAACCGAACCGTAGGTCGTGGCGATGAGACCGAGATCCTTTTTCGGCAGCGCCTTGCCAGCCATGCTGAACTTGGCAACCGCACCGAGCGGCGTGGCCTTCGATTGCTGGCCACCGGTGTTAGAGTAAACCTCGGTGTCCAGCACGAGGATGTTCACGTTGCGGCCGGAGGCGATGACGTGATCGAGTCCGCCGAACCCGATGTCATAGGCCCAACCGTCGCCACCGACGATCCAGACGCTCTTGTCCACCAGATGATCGGCGAGCTGGGCCAGCGTGATCGCCTCACGGCTGGTCTGGCCGCCGAGTACCTGCCGCAGGGCGACGACGCGCTCGCGCTGGGCGTTGATGCCGGCTTCGGTGGATTGGTCGGCAGCGAGGATGGTGCTGACAAGGTCATCACCTAACAATCCTGCCTGTTGACTGAGCAGGACGTGGGCATAGGCGCGGGTTTGATCGAGGCTGGCGCGGAAGCCGAGGCCGAATTCCGCGTTGTCCTCGAAGAGCGAGTTGGCCCAAGCCGGCCCGCGACCGCAGGCATCGGTGGTGTAGGGCGTGGTCGGCAGGTTGCCGCCGTAAATCGAAGAGCACCCGGTGGCATTGGCGATGAGCAGGCGGTCGCCGAAGAGCTGGGTGAGCAGCTTGACATAGGGCGTTTCCCCGCAACCGGCGCAGGCCCCCGAGTATTCAAACAAGGGCCGCATGAACTGTGAGGTCTTGACGTCGTCGCGCAGCATCGCACGGTCCGGATCCGGCAGGTCGAGGAAGAACGCGTAGTTTTCGCGTTCGGCATCACGCAGCGGCAGTTGCGGGACCATATTGAGGGCCTTGCGGCTGGGGTTGCTCTTGTCCTTGGCGGGGCAGACGTTGACGCAGAGCTGGCAGCCGGTGCAGTCCTCGGGGGCGACTTGCAGCGCGTAGCGCAGGCCGGGGTATTCGCGCACCTTGAACTCGGTGGATTTGAAGGTGGCCGGCGCGTTGGTCAGATGCGCGGGCAGGAACACCTTCGGCCGGATCGCGGCGTGCGGGCACACCATCGCACACTTGTTGCACTGGATGCAGAGGTCGGTTTCCCACACCGGGATTTCCTCGGCGATGTTGCGCTTTTCCCACTGCGTGGTGCCGGTGGGCCAAACGCCATCGACCGGAAATGCGCTGACGGGCAGCAAGTCGCCCTTGCCGCCGAGCATCAGGGCGGTGATCCGCTGGACGAAATCCGGCGCGGTGGCCGGGACAATCGGCGCCTGCCGCACGGTGGAGGTGGCGGTTTGCGGGTACTCGATGCGGACGAGGTTCTCGAGCGTGCGGTCCACGGCATCGTTGTTGCGCTGGACCACGGCGTCGCCGCGCTTGCCGTAGGTTTTCTTGATCGCATACTTGATGGCGGCGATCGCCTCGTCTTTCTCCAACACGCCGGAGATGGCGAAGTAACACGTCTGCATGATCGTGTTGATGCGCCCGGCCATGCCGCAGTTGCGGGCCACGGTGCTGGCGTCGATGGCATAGAACTCGAGTTGCTTGCCGATGATCTGCTCCTGCAGATCCAGCGGCAGGCGGGCCCATGCTTCGTGAGGGTCGCCGGGGGAATTGAGCAGGAAAATCCCGCCGGGCTTGGCGTAGTCGAGCACGTTGATCTGATGGAGCAGATCGAAGCGATGGCAGGCGACGAATTCGGCGCTGCGGATCAGATAGGTCGAGCGGATCGGTGCCGGGCCGAAGCGCAAATGGGACACCGTCATCGCCCCGGCTTTCTTCGAGTCATAAACAAAATACCCCTGCGCGAAGTTATCGGTGCCTTCGCCAATCATCTTGATGCTGTTTTTGTTAGCACCGACCGTGCCATCCGAGCCAAGGCCGAAGAAGACCGCTTGTTTCATGCCGGGCGGCACCACTTCGAAGTCCGGATCGTAAGCCAGCGAGAGACCGGTGACATCATCGTTGATGCCCACCGTGAAGGTCGGTTTCGGCACGGCCTTGGCGAGTTCGTCAAACACCGCCTTGGCCATCGACGGAGTGAATTCCTTGGAGCCGAGGCCGTATCGCCCGCCGAGCACGCGAATCTGTTGGGTGGCCCGCAGCAAGCCGAGGGTTTCCGCCTGCCGGAGCGCGGCGACCACATCAAGGAACAAGGGCTCGCCAACCGCCCCCGGTTCTTTCGTCCGGTCCAGCACGGCGATGGATTTGACCGTCGGCGGCAGCACTGCGGCGAAATCCGCCACTGAAAACGGGCGATACAGGCGGACCTTGATCAAGCCGGTTTGCTGGCCGTTGGCATTGAGCCAGGCGACGGCTTCGCCGGCGGCTTCGGCACCCGAGCCCATCATCACGACCACCCGTTCTGCTGCCGGGTCGCCTTCGTAATCGAAGGGCTTGTAGGCGCGACCCGTGCGTGCGGCGAAGGCGTCCATGGCTTCCCTAACCAAGCCCGGGAGGGCGTCGTAGTACAAATTGCAGCCCTCGCGGGTTTGGAAAAACACGTCGGGGTTTTGGGCCGTGCCGCGGATGACCGGGCGGTCCGGCGTCAGCGCGCGGGTGCGGTTGGCACTGACGGCATCCTCGTCGATGAGGGCGCGGAGGTCATCATCGCTGAGCAGCGCGATTTTGGAAACTTCATGGGAGGTGCGGAAGCCATCGAAAAAGTGCAGAAACGGCACCCGCGAGCGCAGCGTGACCATTTGGGAAATCAGGGCGGTGTCCTGCGCCTCCTGCACCGAACCGCCCACCAACATCGCAAAGCCGGTCTGGCGGCAGGCCATCACGTCCGAGTGATCGCCGAAGATGCTCAGCGCGTGCGTGGCCAACGCGCGGGCCGTCACATGCAGGCAGAACGGACTCAGCTCGCCAGCGATCTTGTACATGTTAGGGATCATCAGCAGCAGCCCCTGCGAGGCCGTGAACGACGCGCAGAGTGAACCGGCCAGCAAGGCCCCGTGCAAGGCCCCGGCGGCACCGCCTTCGGACTGCATTTCCAGCACGCTGGGGACGGCGCCCCACAGGTTCTTCCGTCCGGCCGCCGACCATTCATCCGCAAATTCCGCCATCGGCGAGGACGGCGTGATCGGGTAAATGGCGAAAAACTCGTTGAGTCGGTAGGCAACTGAGGCAACCGCTTCGTTCGCATCAAGCGTGCCCATGGCACAAGAAAGTTTTGAGTTCACGGCGCGAGAAAATCCTCAAATGCGGGGCAGGTCCACAAAATAGCAGATATTGAGGTGTAAAAGGCCATTTATGCGAAGCAGGAGGCAATTCGCCAAGGTTCGCCAGGGCTGATGGTACCAGGTGAATCACACATCTCCCTCCGATTGGCTTGAGTGGTTCATCGGCACGGCAAGTCCACGGTGCCGCCTTGCTGCGGCGAAAGGCGTTGCGTGCTGCCGTCAAGCAGATGGACCACCATGGATTTGCAATTTGCTGCCAGCGGTTTGACCGCAAGCACAACGTTCTTGCCGTCCTGGTCGGCCTGCACTGTTAGGTCGAGCGGACCGAAGGGCGTGGCGACACCGCTCAGGCGCGTGAGCATGCCGGGACCGGCCCACTCGCGCGGAAAGCCTTCCAGCAGGTGCATCTCGTCGCCGCGGTCGAGCGCGAGCAGGTGGATGGTTAGACGGATGAATTCGGCGCTGGCCCAGTTGTGCGGCATATCGCCGACTTTCTTGAACGGTTCACCCTTCAGCGATTGCTCCTCGCGCCACACCAGCGTGGGCGCGGCGTGGTTGGCGAAGGCGTAGAGCGCGTCCTTGGCCTTGCGACCATTGCCCTGCCAAAGCCAGGCGTGCCCGTAGAACGAGGCGAAGTAATTCCAGATGCCGGTCGCGTCCCAGCCGGTGCCATAGACCATGCCTTCGCGCTCGGTGGCTTCGAGCATCGCCATCGTGCTGGCCACGAGCGGGTCGTCCTTGGCGAAGATTTGGCCGGGATACACGGCCTGGCAGAAGGCCCATTGGGCACGCTGCGGAAGTTCCTGCTTGCCCGGCTCGCCCATGATGATCGGCACATAGGCATTGCCGTGAGGATCTTTGGCCAGATCGCGCCGGGCTGCTTGGCGAAAGGCCGCCATGAAAGCGTCATATTCCTTTTGCCAGGTGGCGGCTTCGTCCGTCTTGCCCAGCCAGTGTGCCGCCTGGATAAAGGCTTTCATGCCAAGCAAATTCCAGTAGGAGTTGGTGAATTCCAAGTGCATCCCGCCGATGCCGCCATCGGGAAAGCCCGCCGGGACCAGACCGTCGTCCAGCGGCGTGTCGTTCTCCAGCGTGCGCTGGCGCAAGGTCTTGAGGTGCCCGGCCACGCCTGCGAGCTGCGGCCAGATGGACTCCAGCCAGGCCTGGTCTTGCGTAAGCTGCGCGTGCCGGACGCAGGTCCAGAGCACGATGCCGTTTTCCTTGGAGAAATTTCCCATCACTTCGATGCGGCCGTCCGGCTTCTGGAAGGTGAGTTCGTAAGCCACGCCATTGCGTGCTTCCTGGCCCGCGCCAACCATTGCCGCCGATTCTAACAGGAAGGCGCCATCCACGATCCACAGCCCGCGATAGCACGTCGGGCCAACTTGGAAGGCCGGTAGGCCCTGCTTGATCTCGCGTGCCTGCCAGATGTTGCGGATGGACGAATCCACCAGCGCCTGGATGCCCGCGTCCGGCACCTGCACGCGACCGAACGGCAGCGACGCATTTTTCCAATACGCCACCGCGTGCTCGCGGCTGGCCTGCGCCTGCACGACGGTGGCCGGCTCAACCACAATCGCGCCGCCGCCGCTGTAGAGCACGAAGAACGTGGCACTCTGGCCAGCCGGTACGGTCAGGGCCTCAAGCTGAATTGCCCGGCGCGACTGCTGCTCGTCCGCCAGGCCAGTCATCTTCAGGGAAGCGGTGACCGTCTCGTGATTGTTGACGACCACGCGCTGCGTCTCCGGCTGGAATACGAACGCCAGCGTGGTGTCCACGATCAATCGCGGCTGCAGCGTGCGTGCCGCGCCCGACTTGTTAGTCACATGCACCAGCATCAAGTCATTGCGTGCTGGTCCGCCAGGCGTGATTGCCTTCATGCGTGCCAGGGAGAGCGAGTTCAATTTTCCGGCGAGCAGCGCCTCACTGTCGGGCTGCTGATCCGGAGTGAAGATCCACAGCCCGTTCAGGATCGTGTTCTTGTCTGCGGCCTGCGGCGCGGCCTCCACGGCGATCTGGATTTTGCCGTCGTGGTTCGCGTCCTTCGCGTCGAACCAGAAGGCTGCGGCCTGGTTCTGGCCGATATCAGCGACGGTATCCACGGTCTTCGCTTCGGCACCCTCCACGCGGAGCACCTGCACACGCTGGCCGGTTTGGTTCCACCATCCTTCGCACAGGGCGAGCGCGACCCGGCGTGCTGCGCCTAACGGAACAGAGAACTCGTGGCGGATGGTGCCGCCCATGTTCACGGCGATGTTCTTGAGCGACGGATCGAGCCCGGCGGGCGGCTTGGCCCAGTCCAGGTTCGTGCCGCCTGCATCGCCGCGCTGCAACGGCGAGGCCACCTCCGGCACGTTGGTTTGCCGCAAGTCCGTGACGGCGAACGCCTCTTCCACAATCTCCAGCCCATCCGCTGCTCGCAGGGTCCGCACGATGGGCACGCGCGGCGAGTGTAACTCCTGCTTCTGCCACGCCGCCCCACCGGTCACCTCGACCCCGACCCGCGTGGCGAACTCGCGTCCGCCCTGGTTGTAGTGATAGAGCAGTTCGCCGCTGCGGTCCACGAGCGACTTCTGCGGGTCATCCGGCAGGCAGATGGCCGTCTGCCATTCCGGTGGCGCGTAACGGAAGTCAGCCGTGTTATGGGCGGTCTCCGCCGCGCCAACTTGCACCGCCTGGAGCAATGCGGCGGCCAGGGTTCCAAGGATGGTCCATGTGTGATTGCTATTTTTCATATCTTATCTTACCAGCTTCAATCTGCCCGCCGCGCGATCGCGTGCGAGCAAATCATAGGGCAACCGGACGCTCAACCCTTAATACATGCCGCCCGCTACATCCCTGAAATCCGCCTTGTCCAGCGTCGGCAAAACATCTGCCCAGGCCAGCGCGGTAAACCAGATCGGGCGATCCCTGCTCGCGGCGAAAATTGCCGGACGGTCCAGCGAAACTACATCATCCACTACCGACAACTGTGGCCGCAGAAGCAGCCATTCCGTCGCCGCGCCCGGCGGCAGCTCGGGCAGCTTCCGCCGCACTTCATGCAGCGCATAGCGACTGCTCAATCTGCCTGTTTTGTGATCCGTCGTGATTTCATGGAGACTCTGATCCTCTGTTCATTTTCCCAGCGGAGCTGCGGAGATGCTCGGTCAGTGAAATGGAGGCGTTCGCATGCGGCGCGGCCAGCGTAAACGGCAGCCGAGGGGTGAGTGGTGTGAGGGGGTGTTTCATGATGATTGGCGATAGCCGACAATGGCCTGGTTGCTGAGGGGTGCGTCCCGGATCACTCTTGTTTACTTGGTCGGGTCACTTGCGAGTCTCTGCAGCAGGCGGTGTCTGGTTGCCGCGGATGGAAGCATCCTCGCAATCCTGCAGGTAAAGCCAGTTGACGCCCGAGGTGTTGCCGAGACCCGCCTGATTCGGCGCGGCGGCGGGGTAATCGATGCTGTTGTCGTGGATCTTCAGGCCGTCAACGTTGTGGATGATGAGCGGAGTGGTCGAGGTGCGGGCAAAGTTGTTGCCGGTGATCGTCATGTTGGTGACCGGCCTGGCTTCGAAACGGCGCGCGTTGCTGCCGCCGCCCGGCGGGTGCATGGAGACGCTGATCGCGGCACCGTCCGGCGGCGCATCGAGGAAGCGGTTGTTGCGGACGACCAAGTCGCGTGCGAAGGGTCCCTCCATCCACGGTCCCCAGGTCTCGAACTGGATCGCAAGCCCGTGCCCGACATTCTGCAGGGTGTTGTTTTCCATGAGTCCGCCCGGCGAGCCGTTGATCAAGGTGCGTTGAAAGTTATCGTGCAGCCAGCAGTTGCGCAGGACAAAACCCCCGGCTGACCGCTTGCCGTCAAGCACCACGAGGGAGAGCGGCGGCAGTTCGAGCGGTTTGTCCAGTTCGACCAATACCTCGCCTTTCGCCTGGTGAGTGTCGCTGATCGGCAGCGACGGGCCGTTAGGTGTCTCCTTGACAGACAATACCTTGGCGACGCCTAACCATGCGACCGAACTCTGATCGCGGAACTCGATGCCATCGCCCGCCGCATAGGCCCCCTCCAGGTGGTAATGGCACGCATCGACCCGCTGGACGACCCGCCCGAAACTGCCGTGGATGTTGAGATTGTCATCGGCGCCGTAGGCCAGTTCGCAGCGATCGAGGGTCGGGCCGCGGTCGGCGCCGGCGAGGTGGAAGATGTCGGCGCCGAAGGCTTGCAGTCGGTTGGTGTGCGGGCGCCGCGTGGCGCGCACCCGCCGGTAAACGTGCCCACCTTCGCCGCCGCCCTCGTTCACCGCCATGCCCGGACTCGACCAGAGGTTGACATCCTCGAAGCGCATGCCGGCGCAGTTGACGGAACGCAGCGCGGCACCGGTGCGGATGGTGCCGACCACGTGGTCGCCCGCGTTGAGCGTGGCCGGGATCCCGGACAACTCGATGTCGCGGCACACGACGCTCTTGCCGTCATCGGCGAGTTGCCACGCGCCGGGGCTGTGGCGATGGTTGATGAATTTCCCGTCCGCACCGTAGAACATGAGCGCACGCTTGCCGCCGACCTCTGCCTCGCCGTTCGCGTTGCGGGGTTCGTAGCCCGCCATGATCGTCGCGCGGATGGTCTTCGCCGTGCGGTCAACCTCGGTGACGCGTGCCTGGAACCAGCAGGGGATGGTGAAGTCGATGGTCAGGCCGCGCACGCTCACGTTGCGACACTTCTCGAACAGGAGCGCATGCACCATCGGTGGCTCGAACCAGAAGGTCACGCCTTCCGCGACGATCTCCAGGTTCTCGAGGCCGACCAGCGTGGATGCGCGACTCCAGTCGGCGTGAAAGAGATAGTCGCCCGGCGGGATCACGATCTTCCCACGTTTGGCAGTCGAGGCGTCGCGGAGCATCTGCAGGATCTCCTTTCCCTGGTTCCGCAGGGCAATCCTGTGATCCTCGGGCCAGGCCGGATAGCCGGCGGGCAGATCCGCACGCCAGCGGGAGACAAAGGGTTCAGGCACGATCTGGAACGCCGCACTAACGCTAACCGGTTCCCGTCCGGCCATCACCCGGAAATCAACCTTGGATCGCGCCTCAAGATCGTATGCGGTAATATCGAAACCATGGCGAATCGAATCCGTCGCGCCCAGCTTTTGGTGCCAAATGGTATGGCCATCGACTTGAACATCGACCTCGGCCTCCGCCTTCATGGACAGCTTCTGGAGGGAGCCGACCAAGCGGACGCTTCCCCCAGAAAGGGCCGTCCAGTCTCGCATGGCCTGCTGACCGGGCTTCGCGTCGAAGGTAACGGCAATCCTTGCGAGAGCATCGTCAAAATCGCCTACACGGACCGTCTCCGCACCAATTTCCATTACCGGGAAGAGTCCCAGCAGGACATAGAGCGACGTCTTCATCATCTTCAAGCATTGCATGAGGTTGAGGATTCAATTGATTTCCAAGAATTGCCTTGCCTGAGAAGCTGCCTTTGGGTGAGGACTGTCAAGGCGATTTCAACGGCCATATTTTCAGCAGCATGCAACCATGCGATGACACGTCAAGGCTGAGTTTGCCTTCGTGGACGCCGAGGTCTTGCTGCCGCCACAGATCCCGCGCCTGCCACTTGCCGGTGATTTTGAGGTCCGACCACTGGATGGTCCCGCTTTTTTGATAGAATCCGCGGTTGAAGAGGCCCACGGCCTTGGAGCCGTCCTGCATGTCCTTGGCCCAGACTTCCAAGTCAATCGGGCACCAATCGTACTTCATGCAGTCGATATCCCACCTCAGCCACTGGGCCACGTCCTGCTCCTCGAACAGGAACGGGCTGAGATGTCCGGTATCGGGGTGGAACTTCGTCCTCTTTGCGTCCAGGGCCGACTCGCCGATGAAGCCGCTGTAGCCGCGCGTCCAGGGCGATGAGTAAAGGCCTACCTTGAGACCCAGGCTGTGGATGTATTGGCACATGCCGGGGAAGTCGGAATACTTCTTGGGGTCGGGTTGGAGCGCCAGCGTGACCGGATCGACAAGCTCTCCGGTGTTCCAGCCGAAGTCCGTGTTGATATAGGTCCAGCCGTGATTGATGAGATCCTTCGCCACAAAGGCGTCGGCGACATCCCGCATGATCTTTTCGGTGGCGTTTGCATTCAGATAGTTGTAGCTGTTCCAGCCCATCGGCGGGGTGAGGGCGATCTGGTCGCCGCAGAGGATTTCAAGCGGCTTGCTGTCCTTGCTATGTTTGTTAGATGCGGTCAGCAGGACCTTGTGGCGGCCGGGATTTGTTAGTTTGCCCGTGATGCGGCCGGAGGCGGCATCGAGCGTGAGCCCCGTCGGCAAATCCCGGGCGCTGAAGGTCATGGGGCGCTCACCGGTGGCCGGAATCGTGAACAGGAAAGGCGAACCCGGCCGCACGCCAAAGACGCGGGCGCCGTTGATGCGCGGCTGGGGACCGCTATTGGATGTTAGAATGACGGCCGGTTCCACGGGAGGATGGGTGACCAGCGGAGCATCCCCACTGCCGGTCACGCGGGCGTCCGCCCAGTCGGCGTGGTCATAACCGAAACCGTCGCCGCCATCCGTCACCACCAGCACCAGGCGGGTACGGCCCTTGAGGTCCACCTCAACCGACTTGGCGGCATCGCCGCCGCGCATGATCCCGCTCGCCCAGATCCGTTCCTGCTGGTCATAGAGCATGAACTCAACGCCGCCGTTCTTGCCGACTTCGTCATCCACCCCGACCCACGCGCTGAACTTTTCCGCGCCGGGATGAATCGTTAGATCAAAATACGATTCGGAGTGGGTGCCGATGCCGCGTGCAAATGCCTTGCCGCCGATCGACAGCGGCTTGTTGTCCACTGACTTGTCCTTGTGCGGCGTGCCCAGGCCCTGGCACATGCGCGACAAGTCGAGGTCGGACAAGTACACGGTCTTGGGTGCGGCGCCCATCAATTGGGTGAGGAGCGGTTCGAGGGCCTCTGCCGCGGCTTCCGCGCCGGCGGCGTTGGGGTGGATCAGGTCGGGCATCAGGTCGGGCATCAGGTCGGGGTTGATCTTGCCGTCGGGGCGAAGGAAGACTTGGTTGACGTCACTCCAGAACACCTGTTTGCCATCGGCCAATTTTGCCGCCAGCTCGCTGCCCGTGTTCAACTCGGCCATCGCCTTGGGCGACCGGTTATACTTGGCGTTCTTGATCGCTGCAATCTTCTGGTTATGTCGTCCGCATGGTGTCGGCTTCGGAAAATCCGCGTCGCCCTCCTTCGGCTGGCTGGCCGCCGTGGCGGAGGCCATATCGGCATCGAAGGCGGCACCATCGAAGGGGATCACGATGATCTTGCTGCCGTGGTTGTCATTGCCATTTTCCTGATCCTTCTCCACGTCCAGAACCGCGAAGCTGAAGTGCGTGACATGGCCGTTTTCGATCACCACGGCGGGACGTTCGATTTTGTTCCAATGGTTCACCGTGCCGTCGGTATAACGGATGAAGTCCGTCTTCGGATCATAGGCCAGCCCCATGTTTTTCCAGTTCGTGATGCCGTCGGGCGAGGTGAGGTGATAGGCCTTGCGGGCATCCCACCAATTCACCGTGATGTGGTATTGGCCGCCGCTATACCAGATCACCGGATCCTCGGCATTGTCGTTGTTCAGGCCCTCGATATGTGGCCAGATGCTCGGGCCTTGAACCTTGTAGGGGCCCATGACACCGTTCGTGCTGAGCATCATAAAGCCGCGCCGCGCCACGATCAGGAAGCTGCCATCCGGCCGAACGAGCAGACTCATGTTAGATCTCAAGTACGACGAATTGAACCCGTCGGCTGCGATCTTGACCTGGCCCTGGTATTCCCATGGCCCGTCAAGCGAGTTGGCAATGTAAACCTCGCCCGCCCGGGTCTCGCTTAAGAGCAGCGCATAGCGGCCGTCGGGCAGCACGGCCGCAGAGACGTTGCAGCCGAGGCCGTCGTGATCGGTGAAGGCAAGCCCTTTGTCGATATATGGGCCGGTGACCCGATCACTGACCGCATGCACGATGACCGCCTTCTGCCAGCCGCCATGACCCAGGCTCTCGGGCCAGCGGCTGGCGAACATGTGGTATTTGCCGTCTTTCGCCCTGAGGATCGCGCTGTCCCAGTAAATCCACTTGTTAGTCGCATCCTCAAGCCCGTTCTGAATATCGCGGGGCAGTGCGCGGGCCGCACCCCACGTGTGGGTCGTCAATTTGCCGACGATGGGCGACGGTTGGAAATAGGTGATCAGTTCTTTGGCCGGTGCCGGGACCTTGACCTCGGCCGCGGCCCTCGTGGCCGGGATGACCAGGCATAGCGAGAAAGCTAACAGACCGGAGCTAACAGGATTGTGGTGTGACATGTTGCGATTCTTTTCCATACTTTTCATGCTCGTTCTCATTAGAATTTCACGGACCAGTCGATGTTTGTTGTCGCCGATGGCGTATATGCAATTCGAGCCACTGTGCCCTCGGTACGGATGGGGGCTGCGGCACCGGCCATGGTGGCTTCCCGGCTAACAAATGGTGCCGGGACGTGAATGGCAAGCTCGTAGGGATCATCAATCACCACACGGCTGCGGCCGCTGAGCGTGCGGGTCGAGGCATTCCATGTCACATCCTCGAGATCCGCGCCCCCCTGGCTGATGTGGCGGCTGGTGGAGAGCAACTGCGGGCGGGTGAGTCGCGGCCGGATGGCATAGGTGCGTGTGCCGCGCGGACCTAGTGCTTCAACCTCGAAAGCGCCATGGTTCACAGCCACCAGTTTGCGCGTCCAGAATTCCCAGACGAGTTGGTCGTCCCCGAGGCCGAGATCGCGGAAAAGCACGGTAGCGGCGGGCAGCGCCCCCCCCTCGAAATTCAGACGACTCAGGACGGCCCAGTGCTCGAACGGCCGGTCCACTTCCATCAGCCACCAGGGGCAGGTCTGACCGCCTCCCGCATCGATGGGTGTCCGATCTGATGGCTGCTTTACGGCCGCAAGACGTGCGGAAGCGTTGGGGGTGTAGTCATAGAGCTGGCCGGGAACACTGAAGAGCACCGGCGAGGCGCGGCACGCGCCTTCCAGCGCCTTGCTGTTCTGATAGACCTCCGCCTTGTCGCTGAGCATCAGGACTCCGCCGGCCATCGACACCAGCGTCGGCCGGATTACCGTGTCCTCGAGGACCCCGCTGATAGATTCTGTCTTCAAAACATCGCCTGCATCCACGGCCTTGCGTGCGGGGAGAATGTCGCAATGGTCCGGGTCGTTGAGCCAGATGACGTTATTCCAGGAGTTATAGCATTGCAGTGTGGACGGCCCGAAGCCGTCGCCACCCAGACGGCAAGCATCCGCGAGGCCGACGACCTCGGGAAGCACACCCCAGCAGGCGAGGATAAAGGTATCCTCACCCAACTCAGTGCGAGCCACGTTCAGGTAACTCCGGAAACATTCGTCAGGTGTGATACCCCGGGCGGCAATGTCCGGAAGACAGTGATTGATGTTGTCGATCTGGATGAAGCGGTAGCCGTAGTCCGCCATGTGCTGCTCACGCCATGCATCCAGTATGGATTTCAAGTCATTCTGATTGAAGCCACCGCCGTAGGCCCACCACGAACACCAACCGGTGATGGAGTCCTGGCGGAGCTTCTTGGTCCAAGGCGTGAAGTTCTTCACGCCCTTGTGCTGCTGGTAGTAGCGCGGGCAAAAAACAAGCGCCAGTTCGTTGCCACAGCACTCAATGTCAAAGGTCGTCTTTCCGGCAGCCGGCTTGCCAGGGACGATGTGAGTCTGCCCGTCAGCCGGACCGCTGAGCACCCAATCCAGATGGCGGTCGTAGATGCTGTTATTGCGCAGGTTGTGGCTCTGGCCGACGCTCGTGCGCACCAGTGGAAACCGTTTCTGGGATTCCTCGCGGGTCTCCGCCGCAAACGCCTCGTCGCTGCCTGTGACCACGCCGCGCAGCACCAGTCCCGTGCCGGCGTTGGCCTGCGCCAGCGACAGGCGCACTAACTGTTCCACCTTGTCCCCTCCGCTCGCGGATTGTTGGAGCACGACCTCATCGGACCTAACAGCACGTTCGCCCTGCCCGTCCTTGACGAATACCTTGGCCTCGAGAATCACGGCATCGTGATAGCGCAGATGCAGCGAGCCGTCGGACGGCTTCCAGAGCACCCCGGCCGGGGCGTTCGCAGGAGCAACGGGCGGCGTGGCGGCGAACAGATATGCGTGCGATGCAAGGGTGGCGGTGATGGCGAGAGCGAGGTGTTTCATGTGGGAGAAGCGTGTGGCAGTGATCGGTTATTAGTTATCGGAGGTCAGAGGTCGGAGGTCGGAGGTCAGAGGTCGGAGGTCGCGGTCATCTTCTTCTACCCGAGAATTGCGGGGCCGCCGTACCGGTAACGACGGCCCTGCGGGCTTTGGAGATAATCCCATAACTCCGGAAAGGAGATGTGTGGATCGTGGATCGTGAATCGTGGATTGTGGATGGTGGCGTCGCTTCTTCTATCTTCGATCAGCGACGGTCACAGACCGCCGCTACAGTTCCTCACTGCGCCGCCACGCGCACGAACAACTTGCCGTTGGCGGGCAGGGCCGCAACCGTGACCTCCACCGTCTCGACACCGTCAACCGTGCCGGTGACCGTCTCATTCACGGGGTAGGCTTCTTCCGCCCACGCCTGCAAATCCGTGGAGGTGAGGACATGATAGGCGAGGCCGCTGGCTGCCAGGCGGGTATAGCTGAACTTGCCGGTGGCCTGGTCGAGCGCGATGGTGATCGGGTTGACTGACGAACCCTTGGTGGGATCGAGGCCGAAGGCGAATTCCTGTTGGTTGGTCAGGCCGTCATGGTCCGGATCGTGAGTCGAGTCGGTGTCGGTGAAGCCGGGGAAGCCCGCGGCCCAGGTCTGATAGGGGCTCATGGCGCCGGAAACAGTTAGGACCACGGTGTTGTCGCTGATGGAAATGGCACCGGATTTGCCTGAGCCAACGGCCGTGCCGGTGACCACCGGGTAGGTTCCGCTGCCGGTGATACTGCCGGTGGCTTGTTGGATGATGGTGTAAACGCCGTTGGCCAGCGGAGCGGCGCTGTTGACGGTGAAGGCGTTGCCGTTGAGGGACAGGGTGCCTTGGGAGACATAAAGCGCCGGATTCGAGCCATCGTAGTTCAAGGTGACCGGCTGCGAACCCAGGCTGATCGTGCCGGTGGCACCACCCTTGATGGCTGCGGCATCCGTGCCCACGGTGGTGCCCGTGCCGCTGGCGGCCAGCGCAGCGCTGGCACCCAGAGTGTAGGTGGCGGAAGCACCCAGAGCCGACACATCCAGGGTCGCTCCAGCCGCCACGCTGAGGTTGGACGAGGAGTTCAGCGAACCGGTCGCAGCCAGCGCCAGGATGCCGTTGCTGAGGGTTGTGCTGCCGGTGTAGGTATTGGCGCCGCCGAGGATCAGCGTGCCGTTGCCGGTCTTGCTCAATGCCAGCGTGGCCGTCGAGCCGTTGCTGATCACGCCGCTGAACGTGGTTGACGACGTGTCGGCCGAGCCGACGGTCAGCGTAGACGGTGTGCTGGCGTGTCCGTTTTGGATCTGGCCCGCTCCCGAGAGATTGGCCACGGCGAGGCTGAAGCCTTTCAACTGGGCCGTGTCGCCGGAGGCGACCGTCAGTCCGCCGCCGCCGAAGGCCGTGCTGCTGCCGGCGATGGCGAGTACCGGGATGCTGGTGTTCCTCCGCTGGACAAGGAACGAGCCGAAGCTGTTGCTGCCCGAAAACGTGATGGTGCCGTTCATCAACTGGAGTTCATGGGGGCCGCTGATGTCGGCCGAAATACTCCCGGTCCCGCCGCTTTCCCCGGCCGCGATGCCGGCGTTGGCGTCGAGGGTCAGAGTACCGCCGAAGCTGCCGCCGCTGAAGTTTTCGCCGTTGAGTCGCAAGGCGCCGTTCGTTTCGGTGGTGCCCCATGAATATCCGGAGATGTGAAGGTTAGCGCTAAGTTGGAGTCCGCCCACAAATAGCTGGCCACCGCTGGCGATGACGATCGGTCCGGCGGGGAGGTTCGCTTGGGAAGTCGTACCAGCCCTGACGCCGTAACTGATAACCGTCGTGCCCGCGAAGGAACTGCCAGTAGAAAGGCCATAACCAGTGCCGTTACCCGAATTGATGACCCATGTGCCGCTGCCGGTCACCGTTGGCAGATAGTTGCAGTTCATCTGGAAGGCGGCATCGCTGGCGATGAAGACGTTCATGCTCGCCGGGATGGCGTTCAAGGTGAGCGTGCCGCCGTTGATCGTCGTATTACCTGAGTAAGTGCTGCTGCCGAGCGTCAAGTTGCCAGGGCCCGCCTTGGTCAGGCCCCTTCCGGGCGCATCCTGGCCGACTGCGCCATTGATTGTCACCGGACTATTGACGGTCAACGTGTAGTTGCCGCCGCTCAAAAGGACCGCGCCGCCCAGGGTCAAAGCGCCGTTGTTCGTCGGATCGCCAAACGTTGCGTCGCCCGTCAGAGTGATGGTGTTGTTGAGGGTGTGCGGGTTGGTGTTCGTCGAGGAAAGCGTGCCTCCGCCGATCGAGAGCGGGCCGGTGCCGAGAGGACCGCTGCTAACGCTGCCCGCCGCACCGACAGAATTGGTCTCGACCTGTAGAACGCCGTCACTTAGCGTCGTCCCGAGCGAGTAGGTATTTGTGTTAGTGATGGTCAGGGTACCAGCTCCGGACTTGGCCAGCAAGGCCGCGCCGGCAATCCCGTTGCTGCCGCTGAGGTTGTAGGTACCCGAAGTGTTGCTGAACGTCACGCTGCTGGCCGTGACATCGGCCCCGTTGATCGTGACCGTTTTGTTCGTGGGCGCATCGTCGAAAATTGCCGCATCGCCGGTATAGAAGAAGGTGGGCGTACTGGGATTGCTCGCCAGAACCCAGTTCTGTGTCGCGTTCGTGTCCCAGTCGCTACCCGCCCTGCCGCTCCACACCGGGCTGTCGGCCTGGACCACCAGGTCGACCTTCTGCGAATCGTTGACCAGGGAGTAGGTTTTTGCACGCGCGCCGGGCGGGTTGCTCGGCAGCGTTCCCACTTGGAAGGCGTCAAAGCCCGCGCCCGTGCCGCCGATCAAGCCGGTATAGCCCACCAGAGTGTAGGTTCCCGGCGCAACCGGCGAGGAGTTGTTGATGTTCAGGGTGATCGAGCCGATTCCGCCGCTGATGGTCAAGCCGCCATTGGCCGCGATGCCGGTGTAGGACGAGCCGTTGGGCACCAGGTTGAGCGTGCTTGTGTTGTCGAAGGCCAGCACGCTGGCTGTCGCGCTGTAGGTGCCCAGGTCGAGCGTGCCGCCGTTGAGCGTCAAGGAGCCGATGGCCGCATTATTGCCGAGCTGCAAGACACCGCCATAGACGGTTGTCCCGCCGCTGCCGAGGGCCGCATTTAGATTGCCGACCTTCAAGACACCGCTGTTGACGGCTGTCCCGCCGCTGTAGGTATTACTATTCGTGAGCGTCAGCGTGCCGTAGTCGGTCTTGACGAGCGCGAGGCTGCCGGCAGTATTCTTGATGACACCGCTGAAGGTGGACGTCTGGTCGTTGCCGCCGACCGTTAGCGTCGGCGTGCCGCTCACGCCGTCCACGATGCCCGATCCCGAGAGGCCGTTGATCGTATCGCTGTAGCCGTTGAGCTTGAACGTGCCGTTGATAATGACGTTGCCAGTGCTAGGCCCGTCGGGAATCTGGTCCGAGGCGCCCAGTGCGAGGACGTTGTTGGTCCCCGCATAGACGGTGGTGTTTCCCTGAAAATTGTTCGGGTTGTCGATCGATGTATTACCCAGCGTCACGGTGAGCACAGCCGTATTATGTTTAGGAACAAGCATATCAAGACCGCGGGGACCCGTGATTTGGCCGGTCAGTCTCACCGCGCCAGTCCCGCCACCGTCGCCCATAAGGAAGCCGACATTGCTGAGATTGGCAGTGATCGTCCCCGCCAGGGTCAAGTTGGGGCTGTAGTCGCAGCGGAAGGTGCCCCCTTGATCCGTGCCCCTTTCCGAATTGACCATGAGGTCGCTGAGTACAGTTTGGGTCCCACTAGGCCAGAATTGGGTTTGGTCTGTGGCTGAAGTCCCGATGGTGATCGCACCGCGGCCGAACGGGCTGCTCGTGATGTTGCCGGGCGTACCGGTCCAGGTGCCGCTGAAACCTGCCCGCTTGAAACCAGTCAATGTCGTCCCGCCGGAGTAGGTGTTGTTGCTGTTGCTAAAAACACCACCGACGTAGCTGCCATTGACTCCATAACTCATCACAGCAACCTTCTGGGTCGCACCGTCTTTAACGAGGGCGTTTGACGTGGTCACGTTATGCGTCAGAGTCAGCGTGCTCGTCCCGGTGCCGGCCGAATTGTCCGTAATAACCCCGGCGGAATTTCCGGTGCCGGACTCATAAATGCTCGCGTTATTGCCATTGAGGTCGAGCGTACCACCGCTGGCCGAGCCGACCGTCAGCGTGGTTGCCGAAGGCAGCGCGGAAGTGCTGCCGAGCTGAAGCACGCCGGTGTTGACGGTGGTGCCGCCGCTGTAGGTATTCGCGCCGGAGAGTGTGAGAGTGCTGGTGCCCGATTTGGTAATACCTTTGCCTATGCCACTGATGATGCCGGAGAAGTTGAAACCGGCGGTGCCGTTGGCGGTGAACGTGGTGTTGGCTTGGGCCAGCGCGAGGTTGACGGCGACGTTGTGGTTGAGCGCCTGTGTGCCGTTGATACCACTGAGGTTGACGATAGGAGTCGTGCCATCGAGCGTCCACGTGGCGGCATTGGTGCCGATCGTGATGTTCGACGCCGCGATCGCATCGGCGCCCTTGCCGTTGATGGTCAGGACGTTCATCGTGAGCGCTGCCGGGACACTTGTGATGATGAGGTTGTTGCCGTCAGCCAGGGCGGTGGTGACGTCCGGGAAGAACGTGAGCGTATCGGTGTTGGTGCCCGGCCCGCTGTCCACGATGTTACCGCTCCAGTTCGCGTCGGTGGTCCAAGTCTGGATGGCCGCCGAATTCCGGGTCCACGTATAGGACGCGGCTTGTGTGCTGGTAACGAAGCCCGCGAGGGCGGCCATGGTGAGGCAGAGCACCCGCCTGCGCGGCGGACTCGCTGACTTGATCGCAACGGGCTGGACACCCGTTGGTTGAATCTCATTTGTATTGGTTGCTTTCATTGATGCTTGGTTGTTGGTGGGATGGTTGATGACGGATTTGCCGGCGGAGCTGTGGCCAAGCCGGACGCTCAGGCGACTCACAGGTTGTGTTTCGGTTGGGTTGGTGGTGTTTTGGGGTTGATTTGCGGGAAAACTCTCTTGCGGGTAGCCTTTTTTGGGAAAGGCGTGGCGAACACGAGGCAGGGCGTGGTGATGGGCAGACAGGCGGCAGCGAATCGGATGCGGTCGGATGACCGCTTCCTATTGAGAAGCGGATTTTGCCCTGCAAGCCCGCCAAAGTTTTTCAAAATAGTTTTCGATCACCCGGAGAGGGCGGAGGGCGGAGGGCTAAAAAATTGCTTTTGAGGAGAAGGCCGTTGGTAGAGCCAGTGGCCGGACCGGTGGTCGGGGAAAAGGGGATTCCGCGGAATACGGCTACAAGAACGGCGAAATCCTCGGCGGTTCCGGCTACCTGCGCGTGACCGTTGCGCCCGCATCCCTCGTGGTGGAATACCTCCGCGCCGATCTAACGGAAATGACGGGCGAGGCGGGCAAATCCGCCGGGGTGGCGCGGCGTTATACGGTGCAAGCCCCCTGAGTTCTTCAATCTACCACCCGCCGGCCATGCCAGGCACGCGCGGATCATGGGCTGCCTGAAAGCCGTGCGACGCCTCGTCCCAGAGCACGGCCTGGCAGGCGCCGAACGAGGATGTGGGGTCGAGCGTGTGGCCGCGCGCGGTGAGTTCGCGCATGACCTGCGCGCCTGCGCCGGTCTCGATCTTCAATTCATCCGGCGACCACTGGTGGTGGATGCGCGGTTGTTTCAACGCCCCGGCAATGTCCATTTTGAGATCGATCACGTTGACGAGCGCCTGCACGGTCTGGCTGATGATGGTCGGTCCGCCCGCGGCGCCCACACTCAGGATGGGCTTGCCGTCCTTGAGCACCAGCGTCGGACTCATGCTGGAGAGCGGACGTTTGTTAGGTTCCACGGCGTTGGCCTCCGCGCCAACGAGCTTGAATGCGTTAGGCACTCCGGGCGCGACGGCGAAGTCGTCCATCTCGTCATTCAGGAAAATGCCGGTTCCGGGCACGATCACCATGCTGCCGAAGGCGGTGTTGATCGTCTGCGTCAACGCCACCCAGTTGCCTGCGGCATCCGCCGCTGATAGATGGGTGGTGTGCTTGCCGAACACATCACCGTCCCAGCGGGGCGGCGCACCGTGGCCGCTGACCGTCGAGGCGCGGTCGGGCCGGATGCGTGCGGCCAGTTGTTGGGCGTAGTCACGGTCGGTCAAGCCGCGCGGCACTTTGACGAAATCAGGATCCCCCAACCAGTATGCGCGGTCCGCGAAGGCGAGTTTCATGGCTTCCGCGGTGACGTGCAGCCGGTCCGCCGTGGGCATGGCGGCGATATCAAAGGTCTGCAGGATGTTGAGGATTTGGGCGACCAGCACCCCGCCGCTGCTCACCGGTGGCATGCCGATGATTTCATGGCCGCGATAGTGCGTGCGCAACGGTTCGCGCAGCACCGCCGCATAGTTGGCGAAGTCGTCCTTGCGCAGCACGCCGCCGTTGGCACGCATCCAGGCGTCCACCTGGTCCGCATAATCGCCGCGGTAGAACCAGTCCGTGCCCTGTCCGGCGATCGCACGCAGCGAGCGCGCAAGGTCCGGCTGCTTGAGGGTGTCACCCTTTTTCAAGGGCGCTCCGTTGGCGTCGAAGAACTCCTTCCGGCTTCCATCGGCTTTGCGCAACCTGTCCGCCATGGCGGTGAGTTTGTTAGCATATACCTCATCCAACTGAAATCCGCCGGCCGCGATGTCCGCGGCGGGCAGCAGCAGGTCCGCGAGTTTCAATTTCCCGTGGTTGCGCAGCGCCAGTTGATAGGCGGCCAGCGCGCCCGGCGTGGCGCTCGCGAGCGCTCCGTTCCGGCTCGCCCCGGTGGCCACCTTGCCGCCCCTGACGAACATGTCGCGGGTGGCGAGCGCGGGCGCCTTCTCACGGCCGTCGATTGCGGTTAGAGAACCGTCCGCCGTGCGGATGAGGATGAAGCAGCCGCCGCCGAGTCCCGAGTTGTGCCCGTCCACGACGCCCAGGGTGATGGCCGCGGCGATCGCGGCGTCCACGGCATTGCCGCCGCGTTGCAGCGCGTTGACCCCGGCGGCGGTCGCCAGCGGATGGCCGGTGGCGATGGCTCCGTGCGTCCAGTCTTCCGCAGCCGCACCGCGCCAAGCTAACCAAAGCCCCAGAAGGAGAACGGTGCGGCGCGTCATGCCTGCATGAAAGACGGGATCGCGGCGCTTGTCAAGCGCGCACATGCCGGAGGATGCAAAACCCGCGGCATGTTCTCCGCAATACCGGTGAGGATCGGGGCTGCATGGGGCGTTTTGCAGCGGGCGGCTGCCGGGCACGTTGCCCGATTCCGGATCGTTGCGGAATGAAATTTCGCTAGGCAAATCCGCCGTGACGGGTTAATAACCCGCTGAGGAACGGACGTCGCAGGAAAGGAATTGCGGATGATGATCAGAAATACAGTGATGGTGCTGGGGCTGTTGGTTACTATAAACTGCGGAGTGGTGTGTGCCCAGGACTCGAAGGATATGGAGTTGAAACCTGCAATTCGCTTCGAGATCCAGGAGTTGAAGGCAACACCGGTCATTGATGCGGATCATCCCGATTGCAAGGATATCAAATATGGTTTTGAGGGTGGTTCCGTGGTGAATCTCGAAGGCGTGTACCATCTGTTCGTGGCTGAAATGGCTGGAGACCCGTTCTGGGTATGGATGCGTCTGGCACACTGGACCAGTGCCAATGGAATCACCTGGAAACGCCAATCCACTATCAAAGAAACCACCGGCCAGTCACGAGCCCGGACAGGATTGCCCTACGAGTCGGTCTGGGCACCGATACCGGTTCTCAATCAAGCCGCCAATCGCTGGGATTTGTTCTATACCGCCGAAAACAGCAAGCGCTTCTGGCCGTTAGATATGATACGATTGAAACAGATCACGGAAACCCGGTGACGTGGGTGATACATGCCGTGGTCCTCCCGGAAACGCGAACCATCATCACCCGCGGCATGGTTGACACCGGTGGCAACGGACTTATCTTCGTCACGGTCAGCGACGCGGTGGCCATTCAGTTCGTTCGGCGGCATTCCCGCGCGGGTGCCGCATCATGTTAGAATAATTCTTGTGGATTGGACCACAATATGGATCATTGCCGGCGTGATTGCCGCAGTGCTGGTATTCAAGCGCCTGTCGCTCATCCCGCCTGGAACCGCCCGCAAGTTCCTGCAACAAGGCGCGCTGGTAGTCGATGTGCGCGACGCCGGGGAATACCGTGGAGGACATCTGCCGCAGGCAGTGAACATCCCGCTGGGGGAACTGCTAGGCAATTGCTTTTGAGGAAAAGGCCGTTGGTAGAGCCAGTGGCCGGACCGGTGGGCGGGAAAATGGGGGTATGCGTGAAGAGTTTGACGGAATAATCGCAGCGAGACAAATGCGGGGCCGCCGTACCGGTAACGACGGCCTCGCGGGCTTTGGAGATAAACCCATGACTCCGGAAAGGAGATGTGTGGATCGTGAATCGTGGATCGTGGATCGTGGATTGTGGATTGTGGATTGTGGATGGTGGATGGTTGCGTCGCTTCTTCTATCTTCGATCAGCGACGGTCACAGACCGCCGCTACAGTTCCTCACTGCGCCGCCACGCGCACGAACAGTTTGCCGTTGGCCGGCAGGGCTGCAACCGTGACCTCCACCGTCTCGACACCGTCAACCGTGCCGGTGACCGTCTCATTCACGGGGTAGGCTTCTTCCGCCCACGCCTGCAAATCCGTGGAGGTGAGGACATGATAGGCGAGGATCGAGGCCGAAGGCGAATTCCTGTTGGTTGGTCATGTCGTCGCCATCCGGATCGGCGTCTTGCGCGGCAAGACCGGCGGCGATTTCCGCAGGCGTGAAATGACTGTTCTGCCAATCCCCGTAGGGGTCCGGCGTCACGCCGGAGAGGATGATGAACTGGATTTCATCAACTTCCATGCCGGAATTCGAGGTGGTAGAGCGGGATTCGAACCTGATCGCAGAGACATTGGTCCAATTCAAGCCCGTGATGGCTTGGGGAGGAGCATCACCCGTGGTGACCCGGGCAAAGTCCCAATTCATCGATTCTCCATTGAGTCGCTGGGTCCATTCGCCGGTCGTGGCGTCCTGGGTCCAGAACCATGCACGTCTTACTCCGCGATAGGTATTCGCGCCCCACAATTCGATGCCGTCGATGGTATAGGCTTGGGCAAATTGGTACACTACATATCCCACATTGCTGTTCTGGATGGGGTCCACATTCCATCCGGTAAATACATAAGTGGTGGAATCTTGGGTGAGGTTGTTCAGCCATGTGTCAACGGACAAGGTGAGACCCGAACCGTTGATTGTGTTATTCCATGAACCCGATTGAATCGTGTCCGGCGTGCCGTTGCGATTGTACGTGGCGCTGGTAACCTGCGCCCAGTTGGCCGGGCGGGGAATGGTGTTTACCCACAGATCCGGACCCGGTGTCGGCGTGGCGTCGGCTTGGGCTGAGTAGGGGCCTTCACCCGAGCTGTTAGTAGCCGTCACCACGTAATAATAGAAGGTGCCGTTGGTCAACCCGATATCGGTATAGGTCCTCGCACCCGTGGTATCGGCGAGCCATAAGTAGGCCCCGCCGTCTGTTAGAGAACGATAGACCTTGTAGCCGGTCGCGCCGGTCACGGCGTCCCAATTCAGAATGACCTGCGCGTTGGAGGCGGTCGCCGTCAGCCCGGTTGGCCCCGCGGCCGGCGGCAGCGGTGGCGTGCCGCTGGCTTGCGGTGAGTAGGTGCTTTCAGCAGAGTCCTTGGTAGCGGTCACTACGTAATAATAGGGGGTGCCGTTGGTCAATCCGGTGTTGGTATAAGTCGTCGCGTCCGAGACGTCGGCGAGCCATGAGTAGGCCCCGCCATCTGCTAGAGAACGATAGACCTTGTAGCCGGTGGCCCCGGCCACGGCGTTCCAATTCAGAATGACTTGTGTGTTGGAAGCATCCGCCGTCAGCCAGGCCGGCCCGAGAAAGTCGACGGGGATGAAGGTGAACTGGATTTCGTCAACTTCCATGCCGGAATTCGAGGTGGTCGAGCGGGGTTCGAACCTGACCGCGGAGACATTGGTCCAATTCAAGCCCGTGATGGCTTGGGGAGGCGCATCACCCGTGGTGACCCTGGCAAAGTCCCAATCCATCGATTCGCCATTGAGTCGTTGGGTCCATTCGCCGGTGGTGGCGTCCTGGGTCCAGAACCATGCTCGTCTCACCCCGCGATAGGTATTCGCACCCCAGAAATCGATGCCGTCGATGGCATAGGTTTGGGCAAATTGGTACCCGACGTATCCCACATTGCTGTTCTGGATGGGGTCCACACTCCATCCGGTAAATACATAAGTGGCGGCATTTTGAGTGGCGTTGTTCAGCCATGTGCCACCGGACAAGGTTAGGCCGGCACCGTTGATCGTGTTATTCCATGAACCCGATTGAATCGTGTCCGGCGTGCCGTTACGATTGTACGTCGCGCTGGTGACCTGCGCCCAGTTGTTTGGACGGGCAATGGTGTTCACCCACAGATCCGCTGCGTGGGTTGAACCCATGCATAAGACTCCTGCGAGCATGCAGAGGCAGGTCGCCAAGCGGTGAAGCCAGCGGTGGCGTGGGCGGATGGTGGAGGGTTGCGGATGCATGACGTGAGGATGTTTCTTGGAGTTTCGGGATATCGGCAGGATGGCGGTCTTCATTGGATGGGGGTGGCTTGGTGGGTCGAATCGAAAGCGGTCGAATTGCCGCTTCATCTTGAGAAGCGGATTGGGGCCTGCAAACCCGCCAAAATAGTTCAAAATTGTTCTCGATCACCCGGGGGGAGCGGAGGCCAGAGAATAGAGACCTGAGACCTGAGACCTGAGACCTGAGACCTGAGACCTGAGACCTGAGACCTGAGACCTGAGGACAGAGGACAGAGGACAGAGGACAGAGGACAGAGGACAGAGGGGTGCGGGCAGATCAGGGAAGGGCAACTCTTCCACCGACAACGGACAACTCAAAAAAGGAAAATGGAAAGGGTTGCAGCGCCGCCTTTTCCACTGATTTCACGGATTGAAGAGGATTACACGGATGCGATGGTCCTGATCTATCAAGGCTCCGGCTCACCCACATCGTGAATGCCATAAGATGCATAACTCTTTTATTATCCGTGAAATCTGTTCCCCGTACTCCTGCATGAATTTCTCTGGGCTCCCTGCATTACGGCTCAGTTATGGTCTGCTCTGCTTACTCTTTCGCGACTTCGCCCGCGATCTTGTCGAAAGCGGCGACGCATAGGGGAATCGTTGAGTCAAGGTGCGCGAGATCGCCGTGCTCGTATTCAATGCTCATGAGGCCCTTGAACCCCTGGCGTTTGAGTTCTTGCATCATGCCTTTGACGTTTGCGATTCCAGTTCCATAGACAACGTCGGACTTCTTGTCGTCGAGATCCTTGAAGTGCGATTCGATGACGCGACCTTCGAGCAATTTGAAGTTCGCGACGGGATCCTTGCCGACACGCAGCCAGTGCCCGGTGTCGGAGCACGAGCCGCAATTCTTGCTCAAGTCCTTGGTCGCCGCCAGCACCTTGTCGGCCGGCCACGATTGCGGATGGTTGTGCAGGGCGATCCGAATGCCCGCTTCCTGGGCCATCTTGTCGAGCGCCTCATTGGGAGTCACTTCAGTGACAAGCACTTCGAGGCCGACCTTCTTCGCCCAGGCGAAATGCTTCTTCATGCCGCTTTCATCCATCGGGATGTCGCTGACGCCGAAGCTGGCGATTTTCACCCCGCACTCTTTGGCCTTGCCGCGCAACTCGGCGATTTCGGCATCGCTCATGCCTGGACCGACACTGGTATTGGCGCCGGGTTTCATGTTCTGACCGGGGAAGATCTCCAGGTATTTGAGGCCGAATTTCTGGCATCGCTCGAGGGTCTCGAACGTGGTGAGCATGCGGTAGGTCCAACACTGCATGCCAAGTTGGAAGCCGAGTTTCTCGGCAGCGGTGTCATTGCGCTCCGCGCGGGCGGCAACGCTCATCAATGTCAGGACGGTTGCGAGGGTTAAAGTCAAACGATTCGTTTTCATGATTATTGCTAGGTTGTTGCATTTGTGGTGAAGGCCGTTGAAGGAGCCGGTGGCCGGACCGGAGGGCGGGAAAATGGGGGTATGCGTGAAGAGTCTGACGGAATAATCGCAACGGGACAAGTACGGGGCCGCCGTACCGGTAACGACGGCCTCGCGGGTTCCGGAGATAATCCCATAACTCTGGAAAGGGGATGTGTGGATCTGTCGATCGTGGATTGTGGATCGTGGATTGTGGATGGTTGCGTCGCTTCTTCTATCTTCGATCAGCGACGGTCACAGACCGCCGCTACAGTTCCTCACTGCGCCGCCACGCGCACGAACAGCTTGCCGCTAGCCGGAAGGGCTGCAACCGTGACTTCTACCGTCACCACGCCGGAGGGATCCGGATCGGTGACCGTCTCATTCACGGGGTAGGCTTCTTCCGCCCATGCCTGCAAGTCCGTGGAGGTGAAGACATGGTAGGCGAGACCGCTGGCCGCCAGGCGGGTATAGCTGAACTTGCCGGTGGCCTGGTCGAGCGCGATGGTGATCGGGTTGACTGACGAACCCTTGGTAGGATCGAGGCCAAAGGCGAATTCCTGCAGGTTGGTCATGTCGTCGCCATCCGGATCCGCGGTCTTCTCCGCGTCGCCGCCGGTTAGAGTCCAATGGGGGGGATTGGTGAGCCAATCCGTATAGGGATCGGTCGAATTCTCCACGAACGTCACCGCGATGGTGTGATCGGTCCTGACGTCGCTGAACGTGTAGCTGGTGGGGTGTGCCGGCTGTGCCGTGCCATCCACCGTCAGGACATCCACGGCATAACCGGAATCGGGAGTGATGGTATAGGATTGGTCCGCACCAGGTGCCACGCCCACGGCGCCATTCGGACTGATGGACCCGTGTGTTCCTGCGGATGCGCTTACATAATAAACCGGCGCTGATATATCGATGTAGTCCCAATGAGGACCCCAGCCAGTGCCGATGTTGCTCAGCACCACCGAGTTGACGCCCGCAACCAGAGGAAGTGTGGCGGTGGATTTTCCATAGTTCGGTGATGGCACGTTCAGGGCTGGAATGTTAGGAAGGGCGGTTCCATTCACCGTAACTCTTGTATCCCTGTTGCCGTCCCAAGGTTGGAAATATCCCATGACGATTGAATAATCACCGGCTGTCTGGGCATCAACAGAGAACGTCAAGACGGCTACATCCGCCGCCCCGGACGCCCTCTTGCCGCCTGATGCAAGTTCATTGAAGTCGCCCGGAAAATTACAGTTGACCAGAGCGGCGTTTTCCGCCTCGTAGCGGCGGGAGGTGAGATTGAGGTCTTGGTCCGGCAGATCGGCTGTCGCCACCACCACGGTGAGCGTCGCCGAGGGGGCAAAGCCACTCTTCGATGTCTTCAGGTAAAAGGTGGTATTCTGCGGCAGGGGCATGGTGTAGGTGCTGCCGGAAATCGTGGTGGTAGTGACCAAATTCGCGCATGCGGCATCCGTGTATGCATTGACCGTCGCGCCGTCCGTCGCGACGCCGCCCACGGTCACCGTGCCGGAAACACTGACCGTCGGCTTGGCAGCAAATGTCACATCGATCATGTGTGCCGCAGTGACGTTTTCGAAGGTGTAGGTTGTGACCGGGCCGGCGGGGGTGGTGCCATCAATCATCACTTGGGCCACATCGTAGTCCCACTGCGGGGTGATGGTATAGGTCAGGTTGTCAGACTCTCCCACCGCCGTCACGCCGTCCGGGCTGATCGAACCGCCCGGTCCCGCGGTTGCGGTGATGTCATAAGTCGGGATGCTGGTCAGCTTGGTGTTGATGTCGGCTCCCAGCGTCGCACGATCGGCATCGGACAAAGCGGTCTTGTAAACAAAAACGTCGCCGATGAAGCCGTTGAATGTATAGTTGGTGCTGTTGTCGTTGCGACCGACCATGATGTTCTGCCGGTACCCGTTCGTGCCGCCCGTGTTCGGTATGAATGCGGTGAAGGTGCTCGTGGCGGTGCTGCTCAAAATCACCGTTGCGGTGTCGAACTGCTTGGAGCTTTCGTTCCATGCGCTGGCCCACACCTTGAACTGACCGTCAGGCTGCACCACCAGGCTGAGCAGGGTCAACTGGCCGTTGGGTATGGCCGTGGTGCTGTTGTAGTCGGAGTTGGTGCGTCTGACACGAATGATGCCGGTGTCGTTCCACAGACTCAAGTTCAGGTTGCCGTAGTAGATGCTGACGATCGGATTGAAGCTGTCGTGAGTCCCATTGCGCACCGGTTTGACCACCGTGACGATCGTTGCCCCGTTGGTCGGAATCGGGTTTGTATCTGCCACCGTATTCAGTCGGTAGCCGTCGCCTTCCGCACGCAGGTTGTTGTCATATTTGATGCCTCTGACCTTGGCAACCATCGGGGTATTGACGGCGGTGAGCTGCGTAATTCCCGGATAGGTGCTGTAGAGCAGCGGCCAATTGCCGGAGGTGCCGACCTCACCCAGGTTGCTGGAGTCAGCCGCAAACAACAGATTCTCCATCTGCGGGATGCTTCTGCCTGCAACGAGCGTGAAGTTCACCGTCTGGTCGCTGCTGATCGTGACGTTGGTATCGGCGGAGATCATGTAGCCGGTCTGGGAGGCGCACACATACCACGTGCCTTCGGGAACTGGCAGGGAGTAGTTGCCGGCAGCATCGGTCGTGGCGGTGTACAGCGGCAGCGACGTGGCGGCCCCCTTGACCGAGACCGTTGCACCGCCGCCCTGCGCGTCCGTCACGCTGCCGGACAAGGTGTGCGTGGGCGCCAGTTTGAATGTGGCAACAACGATGTGGGAGTCGTCATTGACAGGGCCAATCGCATAGACACCGCCCATCTCGGTGAGCTGAGTCGTGCCGTCCATCACCGTGTCGATCATGTAGGCGTTGTTAGGCGTGACTGTGAAGTTCTGGCTGCCGCCGGGAGTCACAGCCACAAGACCGCTCGGGCTGATCGTGCCGTCCGCTACTGCGGATGCGGTGACAAAGGCAAGCAGGCTGGCGGGCGCGGCCGGGATTTCAATATAGTCCCAGTGAGGCCCCCAACCCGTATAGTTATAGATTGCGATGGTGTTGTTGATCCCGGCCTTCAAGGGCACAGACGCGGTGACGGCGCCAAGCAGGTCGGCCCCGGCGCCATTGGGGCAAGCCACCGGGGTCGCCAACTGCTTGTCATTGACCGAGATGTAAGTATTCCTGGTCCCCCAGGCTTCGTAGTAGCCCACAGTCATGGTGTAGAGGCCTGACGTGGGCACGGTCACATTGCTGAATGTCACCGTGCCGTTATTCACGCCGGAGACATCGTTGCCTTGGCTCACGCAGTTGTTTGCCGTGCTGCCGGTGGGTGAAGCGTTGGCATGATAGTTCTTGCCGGCGTTCGCGAGCGTGGCATTCTCCGCTTCATAGCGCGTTTGTGCGGGCGCGGCGGGCGCGGCTAGGAGGAACATGGCCAGGACGGCACCGGGACTGACGGTCAAGCTGCGAAGCCAGCGGTGACCTGAGGGGGCGGCGGATGGTTGCGGAGGCATGACTTGGGGTTGATGTTCGGAGTTTCGGGTTAGCGGCAGGATTGCAGTTTTCATTGGATGGCGGGTGGATGGACAGGTCGAATCTGAAGCGGTCGATTTGCCGCTTCATATTGAGAAGCGGATTGCGGCCTGCAAACCCGCCAAAATAGTTCAAAATAGTTTTTGCTCACGATTTTTTGATCACCCGGGAGGTCGGAGGTCGGAGGTCGGAGGTCGGAGGGCATCTTCTTCTACCCAAGGGATGCGGGGCCGCCGTACCGGTAACGACGGCCCTGCGGGCTCCGGAGAAAAACCCATCACTCCGGAAAAGGGATGCGTGGATTGTGGATGGTGGATGGTTGCGTCGCTTCATCCCTCTTCCCTCTTCCATCCTCCATCTTCCATCTTCTATCCGCAATCCCCGATCCCCGATCTCTTCCCTATGGCTCCTGCGCTGCCACGCGCACGAACAACTTGCCGTTGACGGGCAGAGCCGCGACCGTGGCCTCCACCGTCTCGACATCGTCCGCGGTGGCTTTGACTGTCTGACTCGCGGTCGCGGCCGTATCCTGCGACCAACCCTGGAGGTTCGTGGAGGTCCACACCGTGTAGGTGAGAGTACTGCCAGCAGTCCGGGTATAGCGGAATTTGCCGGTGAGCATGTCGAACGGCACGGTGATCGGGTTGACCGACGACCCCGTGGTGGGATTGAGGCCGAAGGCGTATTCCTGTTGGTTGATCATGCCGTCACCATCATAGTCGGCAGCAGGGTCCGAGAGGTCGGCAGTGGGGTACTTCGCCGTCCAATCCGTGTACGAGGCCGGTGGGGGGCCGCTGCCCGCAATCGTGATCCCGAACTTGGCGCCCAGGTCATTCTGCAGGGTTGCGCGGTCGGCATCACTCAAGGCCGGTTCCTTTGCGGAAGACGGTGAGACCACCTGTGTGATTGCGAATACCGACCGTCAATCCCTGGCAGCCTATGTCAAACAATACGTCCCAGGCATCCCCCGTCGCATTGCGGACCGGTTTGATTGCCATCACGCAAGTTGCGCCGAGCGGACAAGCCCAAGCGCCGAATGCCACGCCGTCGAAACCGTCATGGCTGGCACCGTTGTGATTGGTTTCCCACTTCACACCGTCAAGGGTCGTCACGACCGGGTTGCAGCCACCGAACTTGGGCCACGACGGCCCCATCGGATGCATCAAGGGCCAGGTGGTGATGGCGGCACCGTCGGCAGGCGGCGAATTCGTGTCGAACGCATAGGCCAGCGCGTCCTTGGCGGGAATGTTCCTGCCATTGGCGACTGTTAGTTACGGGCCTGAACTCACTCCTGCCTGACTATATCGACTGAGATCTCCACAGCCGGAATCGTTCCTCTGTTCTCAAGCCAGTGCGTGGTGTTTCTATCCTCGGGCCAGCCCACTCCCGGTCCATAGTCCGTAGCGACTCCATTACGATGGTCAGTGATTGTTCCTTGCAGTATGTAGACGGTGCCTGGTCTGTCTTTATGGTCGTGAATCGGGCCGAAGACGCCTCCTGGCTCGATGGTCACCATACGCATTCGAAGTTGGCGCCCTGCCATGCCCTCGATCTCGGGGCCAAGGTCAACCGTTGTAAGTAACTTAACCGTAACACCTTTCGTCTCAGGTGCGACTTGATCGTTGTTCATCGTGTTTTCCTCTTGGTATTTCGATGGCCTAACGTCGAGCCCTGCCGCCGGGCGAAGACGGAGTAGTTGAGGTGAAACTGTGGAGCTCATCCCGGTCGGCAGCGGCGATTTGTTCGGCAATTTGGTTGTGATGCGATCCGAATATCCCAGGCGACGACACCTAGCCTGCAATCACATGGCAGAACGCCTAAGCTGAGAAGCCCGAGTGCCGCACGCGGCTCTTTCGAGCTCCGGGAGCCTTCGTCGCCCCGCTGGTTGCCTCCAGCGCCTTGTTTGGGTCTGTTGGCAGCCAGTGCTTGGCCTTGCGTTCGGCGGCGGCGTGCGTCTTCGCCCATGCGAAAAACTTGTGAAGATCAAAATCGAAATCGGCTGCGACGGCGGCTCTAGCGTCGCGCACTTCTTGGACAATGTGATCTTTCATATCTGGGGCTTGGTGAGGAGTTCAGGAGTGCAAATCACGGGCATGTGGATGTGATGGTAAGTGCAATACTCAAAAAGTGTCTTCTGAAGAAACGCGTTCGCAAGATGCGTGCAATTCCAAGTCAGCAGATAGTCCATCCTGTGAACAATCGCAAAGGCAACATGCGTCGCGTCCATCTCAGCCTTTTGGGGCAGTTGCAGCAATTGGACAATGGCATTGGAGAGCGGTTCGACTTCGGGGGTGACATCAAGCTCCGGTATGCCGACCATCGCCTTCAATCGCTTGGCAGCCGCTGAGGCATCACCCTTAGACATTTCGGAGCGGACCGCAATCGACGAGTAGAGACGAAACCGGGCTCTCTCGTGATCCCACCACTCCTGTGTGATCCGCTGATGCGATCTCATAGGCTCCTGATGGCTGCGGTGCGCAGTCAGGTAGCTGGGAATTGTCGTCTCAATGTAAACCGTCTCCATGTGCCCCAATTATACCCCTCGATTAATTTTCGTCAAGACCTGGAATGGGAATTCACGCATCAAAAGACTGAGATGATGGCCGGCCAGGTATCTTTCGAGCCGATCAAGATAACGCCGAGCGAAAGTATCAGCGAACTCCAACCCAAAGTCCGTGGTAACCGAGGAACTGCGACAAGCCCGATGCTCCATAAGAATGGCGTAATCGATGCCACTAAAGCGAGCCATGAGTACCCTATGGGTCCGCCCACAAGACGGTCGGAGGCGACCGCAAGGGTGACCATCGAGAGGAGGAAGACCGATGCTGTGACGGCGTGGATAGCTTGAAGTTTGATAGGCTTACGCATTGCTTCGTTGACTGAGTTTCGCCTCATTCTCTTTGCCGAACAGAGTATTCTGCGACTGGTCGTGATTGATCGCGACACGTCGCCTTACGTTGCGAAAAGTGGTCTGCACGAGGGAACCACGGCTTCGAACCCCGACACAAGGGGAATTTGCGACGGGGAAGCATTTGCTTCCGGAATTTCAGCATCACGCTTTCGGGAAGGCGCCGGAGGCTCGAGGCTGGCGAGCCGGCGTGGCCCTGCGAACAGAACCATGCCGGGACCGGTCCGGTGCGGAATGGGGGTGCGTGCGTTACAGGGGCTTGGGGATGGATCATGTCCGTTAGTGCCGCAGATTAGGCGGCACCCGGGCATCTCATTGGCTGGTGGACAGGAATGTCCACCCTCCTACTTTCAGGAATCCAAGGGGCTGCGGACGCTGAGGCCGGGTTGGTTGAGGACGTGGAGGTAGATCCGGGTGGTGGTGACGTGGGTGTG
>JAPLUI010000568.1 GCA_026397725.1 Verrucomicrobiota bacterium
GACTGCGGTGAAAGCCAACGGCGCATCACCGCTTTTGGAGAAGGAATGGGCTGCTCGGACGCTTCTGGAATTGCCTCTTCAGTCTCTCAAAGCGGCGATGCTCGCCGCAGTCCAAAGCCAACGGCGCGTCACCGCTTTTGGTGAGCGGACCGAAAACGGTCCGTCTGAGCCTCCGTTCCTCCAGCCACCTCCTCAGTCTCCAAAAGCGGCGGGTTCCGCCGCAGTCCAAAGCGCATCCGCCATCCGCTATCCACGATCCCCTATCTCTGCACCCTTGGCCTGCCGAACTGCCCGCGCAAGTGGCCGCCCTCCGCAAACTCCTGCCCACCGTCGGCCACGACCCCGAAGCCCTCGCCGCCTGTTTCGGCCGCAAGTCGCAGCAGCGCAGCGCCCAAATCACCGCCATCCTCGCCACCCTCAGGGCGCTGGGGCACATCACCTGACCGGGACATCAGGTTCAGGATTGCGGGCAAGATCGTTCGTGAGAAAACGCAAGTTCTTGGTAAACATGCCTCGGTTGCCAGATGATCACAAACAACACAGCGAAACCGAGGATGTCCCGGAGGCGGCGGGTTAGCAGCGGGCCGCACTGGTCAAGGTGGACCTGCAGATCGCGCAGGAGCACGACCCGGCGGGGACGGGGCTAACTGAAGAGTCCATCGATGAGTTGGAGCGCGTCGAACGGGTCGGGGCAGGTGGTGACCCGGCCGTCCTTCACGTCGATCAGGCCCTCAGTGGCGGACCGGGCATGGAGGTGGCGGTTGAGGGCGGAGCAGGCGGCGGCGATTTCCGCTTCGGCGCGGGCCTCTTAGGCACTGATGGCGGCGAGGCCGGGGTAACCTGCCCGCAGATCGGTGGCTAGTTGGGATTGCATGATGGCTCCAGGTTTGGTTTCCGGCAGCTTCAATGGCGATCCGGCGGGAGCACCGCGGCACCCTACCAAGCGCTCTCCTTCACGTAGATGACGTCGTAGGGTCTGACGTAGAACGGCGTGCTCTCCGTGCCATTGAGGGCTTGATGCAGGTTCAACACGTAGTTTTTGCTTTTGCCGTCCTGGGTTCTGACGACGACCACCTGCCTGGGGTTGGCCATCGGGGAGAATCCGCCCGCCTCCATCACCGCCTCAAGCACCGTCAGCGGGCGATCAAGCGGGAGTTTGCCGGGCCGCAGCACCGCCCCGGACACGTAAACCCCGGCCGCCGTTGCCGCCAGGGAAACCGTCACCGTGGAGTCCTGGAGATGCGGCTGATAGAGGGTCGTCAATTGCTGCTGCAGGCTGGTGACCGATCGGCCGGCAGCGGTGACCTCGCCGATGGTCGGCAGGCTGATCTTGCCGGTTGGCTGGATTTTCTGTTGGGTGTTCAACTCGGGGGCTACGGAGAATACCACCCTGATCTCATCACCCGGCGTCAGGGTGTTGCCCGGTTTGGAAACATAGGCTTCGGGCGGCACCGGCAGGGCCGGATATAAGTCGTTGCAGCCCACGGCCGCGCCCACCGCCAGCAGCACGGCCGCGCCCAGCATCCCGGTCGCCCAGTGCCTCCGGTGCGGACCCGCCGCCCGCCCGGATTCATTCCCGTGTCCGAACCGGGTGTCCGCGTCGTCGCCAGCGCCTGGCCCCGGCTTGATTCCGCTGGCTTGATCATTCATCGGGGTCGTTGTCGTCATGATGGTTGAGGTCGATTGTTACTTGCTGCTGAGGGCCGGTCCCAAGCTCCGGCCGCAGCGAAGCCGAAATGAACCATGGGGTCGCGATCCGGGAAAGTTCTATGCGATCAGGGGCGAGGTGGCAAGGATATAATTGGCATCAAAAGGACTGTGTCAACACCGAAATTGAGAATCGTATCGAGCAAGAGAATATTTTCTGCCGGTTGCCCTTGGCCCTCGGGAGGGTGCCTGAACTGCACAGATTCCCGACGCCCAGTAAAGTTTCCTGACGGCCGGCAAGGTTTTCCGATACCTCAATCCCGGCCAAACCAAGATCCCGGCGAACGCCGCCGATGCCGCACTGGCAGCTCTCAGTGGCGGCGGATTGCATCCGCCAGGCCAAGCTCCCCTCACCGCACCGCACCAGCACTCCGTCGCCACCGTCACCCTCAGCGCCACTGCGCCACTGCGATGGGCGTCGCCAGATGGTTCGCAGGTTTGCGTACGCGAAGGTTCCGGGTGATTTCTCAGTATTCTCAGCACACCCTACCGCCGCCGCCGCATCAATGCGGCACCCAACAGCAGCCCGACCAGCGCATTGGTTGGCTCGGGGACGGCGGTGAAGACCAAGTCCGTTCCCGAAATCGTGAAGCGGCCATATTGGCTCACATTGTAGCTGGTCTGCACGAATTGGAAGGCACCGCTGAAAGACGTGCCAAAGATCGACGCCATCGCCCAGGTCTGGGAGATGTATGGCGTGCTCCAAAAGGCATCGGACATATCAACATTCGTTCCCAAGACGATCTTGAAAACGGTGCTGTCGGGATCGACGGTAATCTGATCTCCCGCCCCCACCCTGTCAAAGCCCGTGCTGGTCGAGTTAGCGTTCAAGTCCCACTCGAATATCGAGCCGGCGGCGTAATTGAGGGCACCGGAAAAATTCTGCGTGCCCACCCCGCTGTTGACTGTCGCATCCCCGGCATTGTGCGTGCCAAAGGAACCAATGGTGGTGGCACCGGTCACCCCGCCGGCTCCGGTCAGTGTTTGCGCGTTGCTGCTGCCCACCGTCCATCCACCCGTGACGCCGCCGACATCCAGCGTGGCGCCGGATTGCACGGCGATGACAGGGCTGCTGGCAATGGCGCCCGACCCGCTCAAAGCCAGTGTGCCCTGGCTGACGAGGGTGTTCCCGCCGTAAGTGTTGGTGGCGGTGAGGATCGTGGTGCCCGCTTCGGTCTTGAGAACGCTGTTGGTCTTGCCGGAGGCATTGGCGAGCACGGAGCCGAGGGTGAAAGTCTCGCTGCCCTGGGGCGAGAGGGTGACCAGGTTGTGGGTGGGATCAACGACGTTTTCCTGGACTCGGCCGACGATGATCGACCCGCCGCTGACGCTGTTGTCATAGGCCCAGTCCTTGATCACGGCACCCGCGGTGTCGTAGGTGAAGACCACCCGCATCCAGCCATACTTGCCGTTGGAATTGAAGCCGAGGTAGCCTTGCGTGCCGGGGCTAAAGGTGGTGCCCAAGTGATCCTCGGAGCCGCCAGCCCCGGTGGCGAACTTGAGCGTGCTGTTGCTGACATCGATGGTCGTCCCCACCGGCAACTTCAGGAGGGTCGCCAACGGGTCCGTGCCATTGCGGGCGGGCTGAAAGAGCGCGTCGTTCGCCACCCCCACCCCGCCGAAGAACGGATTGATGTTGCCGCCGTTGACCGTCACCGTCACGCCGGTCCAGTTGCCGGTGGGAATGGCAACATCCTGGAGGTTGCTGTAGATGATGTCTGCCGCGGCGGGCCCGCTCAGGGCGAGAGCGACAAGTGCCACGGAATTCCGCAGGTTGGCTTTCATGATGCTTGGAGGAATGGCTTTTTGGTTAGGCCGGCGGTCGTACTCAGGGTGCCATCGAAACCCCCACCCGGAAGAACTGGGCTTTCTTCACCACCCCCCCGGGGCGAATGAACAAGGGATAGGGCACCGACACCGCTTCCATCACCCCGCCTGCATCCGTTGCCAACACGGTGGGCGTGGCCGTGCTGTCCACCCAGACCTCATTGTCCGCGCTGAACTGCACCGTGTAGGTCAGTACGACAGACGCACGATTGACGCGGCGGCAGAATACCGCGCCGAAGTCCCAGCCGGTCCCACCCGCAAAGTTGGCGGCATAGGGCGGCCCGGTCGAGGTGAGGATACCGCCCGCATGGGCAATGCCGGGAATCGTGGGATTGGTCGGATTCATGCCGAAAGCGTATTCCTGCAAGTTGGTCAAGCCATCCCCATCCCGGTCGTCGCCCGGCAGGTTGTTGATTCCGGTTAGACCCGTGTAGCCAGCCAGCCACGCCCCATAAAACGCGTTCAGGATCGTGATCGGCGAACTGCTGCCGGTCTTCGAGTTGCCATCCGTGGCGGTGAGCGTCACGGCTTCCACCACCGCGTCCTTGGTGCTGATGGTGAACGTGCCGTTGGAGAGCGTCTTGGTGTTGTCGCCGAAGGTGCCGTTGCCATTGCTGTCATACTGCACGCTGCCTGTGCCGGTCATCGTCACCACCGTCGTACTGTCCGTCGTGACCGGATTGCCAAACACGTTCTTGGCCGTCACCGTCGTGAGGAACGCCACGCCTGCCGTCTGCGGCGACGGGGCGCTCACCTCGTAGGAAGCGATGGTGGCATCATTCAGGTTGATGGTATAGGTATGGGTCGTGTTGGCGTTGAGCGTCGCGCCGACGGGGCTATCCAGGGTGACGATGATCGTCTCATCCGCCTCGTTGAGCGTGTCGTCGATGATCGTGATCGGAATGGACTGCACGGTTTCGCCGGGAGCGAAGGTGAGCGTGCCCGGTGCCAGCGTGTAATCCACCCCGCCGCCCGTCGCCGTGCCGCCCGTCGCGGCGTAATGCACGGTGACCGGCGTGGGATAGGCGGCACTGAGCGTGACGAACAAAACCGCCGGCGAGACGTTTTCACCGCCTGCGGAGGACGCCGCCGCAAAGCCGACCGTCACCGGGGGTGGACTCTCGTGAATCGTGACCGTCGCACTGCTCGCCGCCGGTGCCGCCCTGAAGGTGCCATCGACCGTCAGCGTCAGCACGACGGTTTCATCCCCTTCACTGATTGCATCCGGGATCGGCGTGATCGTGATCGTGGCCTCGGCCGAACCGGCGGGGATCGTGATCGAAGTGCCGATGCTCGCGTAGTCCGAGCCGCTCGTCGCGGTCCCGGATACCGTGTAAGTGACCGCGAGGTCCGTAGCCGTACTTCCGCCTCTGCTGACGGTGAAGGTGCCGGGATCCGATCCCAGCTCCGAGGCGTTGGGATCGCTGGCCACCACGCTCACGACCGGCAGGGCCGAGCTTTCGTCATTGTCCGCGATGAACACGGTGGCACTGTTGGCGCTGCCAATGGTCGCGCCGGGCGCGCTGGTGGGCCTGACGACCACCGTTTCCATCGGCTCCGGCGTCTGATCGTCCAGGGGGGTCACCACCAGGTCCACATAGCTCTGGCCCGCCGGGATCTCCACCGAATTGCCAAGCTGCACGTAGTCGCTCGGGCTGCTCGCCGTTCCGGTCACTTGGAAATTCACGGTCACACTGTTGGTGGTAGGGCCGGACCGGGAAATGCGGAACGTTCCGGTCTTTAATCCCGATTCTGACGCATCGGCGTCAGCGGCGGTGATGCTTACGGTGCCACCCGAGTCGTTATCGAGAATCGTGTGCGTGTGGGTCGTGAAAGCGTCCAGCACCGCATCGACCGGGTTGCTCAGGGTAATCACCACGGTCTCATCTGGTTCAACCAATGCGTCATCGATCGCCTCAAAGAAAGTAACCCTCTTGGTCACTTCCCCCGGCGAAAAGGTAATCGGTTGAGGCGTAGGGAAAACGAAATCATCTGGAGTGCTGGCCGTTCCAACTCCAAAAGCATAGTACACGGTGACCGGAACCGAAGAGGCGGCGCTGAGCGACACGTTCAGCCTAACAAGAAACTCGGATTCCGGACCGCTGGAGGTGGCGTTGGCAAAGCCAACCCCGACCAGACCGCCGCTATCATTGTCCGAGATGGTCACGGTCTGGGGAGTCGTGGTAGTCACCGAGTAGGTGGAGGTTGGGGAAGGTGCCAGGGTGATCACCACCGTCTCGCTGTTCTCCTTGATGGCGTCATCGATGGGTGTGACGGTCAAGGGCGCGCTGGCTGAGCCGGCTGGGATGACGATGCTGCTGCCGACCGGAAGGTAATCCGCGCCGTTGATGGCAGAACCGGAGACACTGAAATAAACAGTGAGCGGATCGGCGTTACTTCCACTGCGCGTGAAAGTGAACGTTCCCGTGTCCGGCCCGGTCTCGGAGGCGCTAGCATCGGTGGCGGCGAGCGTGATGCTGGGACTGTCGTCATCCATGATCAGCACCGTAGCCACGCCCGGATTACTGACGTTGTAACTTGGGTTGCTGAGGATGGTGGCGACAACGGTTTCCGTGCCTTCGACGAGGCTGTCGTTGAGGGGCGTCACCATGAAGCTGGCGCTCACCTGTCCGGCTGGAATGGTCACCGTGCCCGGCAGGTTGACATAGTCAACGCCGTTCGACGCCGTGCCGGACAAAGCATAATTGACCACGAGGTTTGCCGCGAGGTTCCCAATACGGGCGACTGTAAAGGTTCCGGTGTCGGAGCTGCCTTCGACAGCCTTATCATCGGTCGCAAAGATCCTCACTCCGGGCTGATCATTATCCACAACCGTAACCGTGGCGGAGGAGGGGGTGCCGACGTTGTAGGCAGCGTTGGTCAGGAGGGTAACGATGACCGATTCGTCTCCTTCCACCACAACATCATCGACGGCGTTGAATGCAACCATGGCGCTTGCCTGGCCCGCGGGAATCACGACCGCCCCGCTCAGCGGACAATAATCCACGCCATTGGTGGCCGTGCCCGTGACTGCGTAGTTGACCGTCAAATCGTTGGCAAAGCTTCCGCTCCGCGTGAACAGAAACGCACCGGTGTCCGAGCCGGATTCCGTGGCGAGATCATCCGTTGCCGTTACGGTGACCGTTGGAGTCCCCGGCGACTGGCTGTCGGCGATGGTCACCGTGGCCTCGGCGAAGGAACCCAGCACATAGGCAGAATCCTCGAAGAGGGACAGAGTGGCTGTTTCCGGGCCTTCGGCCAGCAGGTCGCCTAGCGGCGTGAGCACGATGTTCATGGAGGCGACGCCAGCGGGCATGACGAGCTGAAAGGCAGAGCCAACGGTTGGCGTGGGCGAAAGAGAATAATCCGAGGAATAGACCGCGGTTCCGGAGAGATTGAATTGCACCGTCAAGGCAGCGGCCAGGGATCCGGAGCGGGTCAGGGTAAACATGCCCGGATCCGCGCCCGTCTCGGCTGCCGCAGGGTCGGCCGCTGCAACGCTCAAGACCGGACCCAGCGTGGCGCTCCAGTCCCGACCTCCGACATCCGGGCCGACGCTGACGGGATTGCTCCATCCGGCAGTGGCCAGAGCATATCCATATTTGACTGCGGCAAGGGTGCAACTGCCCGCCGCCAGGTTCGCCACCGTGTAGTAGCCATCGCTGTCGGTATAGGCACCACGATACGAGGCGCCGCTCAGGCCGTTGTGCATCCGGACGCCCTCCACCGGCTGCCCGCCGGAGGTGGTGACGCGCCCGCTCACTTGGAAGGTGCCCGGCGAGCCGACGGTGACCACCAGATTCCGGCTGGCCACGCCGCCCTTCATATCGCTGACCGTGCAGCGCACGACGTATTGGCCGTCGCCGCTCCAGCTTTTCGTCGCGGCAGCCGAGTTGGTTCCAAACGTCAGGTCGCCGAAGTCCCAGTCATACGCCAGCACATCCCCGTCCGGGTCGGAGGCCGCCGCGCTGAAATTCACCGGGGTGTTTGCCGGCACGCTTGTCTGATCGGCCGTGATCTGGAGGACCGGGGCCAGGTTGCCCGGGAACGCCCCGAGATTGACCCGCAGGTCAAGCCAGTTGCCTGAACTGGCTGTGCCCTTGGCCAGTGGCGTGATGTGAATGCCGGCTGCGGGGTCGGAGAAAGTCCGCCCGATGACGACGGGGGCATCGTCCTTTCCGTTGTTCCCGGACTGCGACCCCGGGGTCGTGTCCAGCAGGACAGGGCCCCTCAGGCTGTTTCCCACAAAGTTGTCCCACGGGCTCCAATTGAGGACCACGCCGCTCTGCGTCCAGGGGTTGCCGGTAAACTTCTGACGATATTCCGCCCAATACCAGCGGGCGTAATCCTTCCGGACCCGGAGGGCATACTTCTGAGCGCCGACCAAATTCGGGACATCGAAGGCGAAGACGCGGTAGGTGCCGGAGCTGGTGGCGGTGTGGACAAACGACAACGGCAGCCAATCCAGCGCATTCTTGTTTTCGGCACCGATTTCGTGAACGCCGGGGGAGGAGGTGTCCGGCCCCATGAGATCGAACGTGTTGCCATACTCCACATTGCTGCCGGGACCGATGACGCTGTCACCCGCTGCGGTCCACGAGTTGGCTTCATACAATCCGAGGTTGTGGCCGAGTTCGTGCAGCACCACGCTCAGCGTGTCTCTCTGCAAGTCCATGCCCTTGCCTCCTATCGAGCTGGTCGCCAGGTAGTCGAAATTGGGCGGTCCCAGAGACTGATGATCCACGATCTCCAGATCGTAGCTGGCGGCGACAAAGCCCGCTGTGAGAGCGGCCGCACGCGCGGCCGCAGCCAGGGCATCATGGCCTTGGATTTGGTAATATGCCTTGGTCTGCGGCAGAATGAGCAAGGGAGTCACCTCCGCGGTGATGGCCAGGGTGTTATACGACTCTTCCGCAAGAACCTGGCTGACCTGGTTCATCAGACTGTAAGCGCCGGATTGGGAAATGGGCGCGGTCGGCGCATCCGAAAAGGCCACCGGCATGAACAGCAGGGTCTTGTGGCCTTGGGAAATTGCCGCGCCACTGGCACCAAAGGGAAACACCAGCATCAGAATTGCGACCGCCGCCAGCACGCACGCCCTTCTTGGCGGGAAACTGGACAGTCTCGACCGGTGGTGACCAGTTCCCCCGAGGGGAGCCTTGGCTATTTCAGATTTCATGGGTGAAAGTTTGATGGGATCGGGCCGATCCAGGAATGAATACTCTGCGGATTGCGGGAAAAGGATGGGAAAGGGTAAGAACTCAGGTCGCCCTGCCATGGGACTGTCCTTGCCCATCGATTGCAAGCAAAAAGTCGCGGCAGGGAAAGCTCGAGGTTCTTGATAAACGGGTCACAATTTGAACTACGCCAAAAGCCGACCTGGGATGGTCAGGAGTCAGGAATCAGCGGCCGGGGGTTGAAGATCTCCGAAACTCGCCCGCCAGAGTCCTTGAAACCGGTAATGTGTTGTCGTTAGGTCAAATTCTTCGTCTTGCGTCTTGGGTCTTGTCGTCTTGGGTCTGAGGCGAAGCCTCGCTAGAAAAGACCCTCGGGGCATAGCCACGGTTCCCATCGTGTTGAAAAGCGCCCAATCCAGCGCCTTGCGCGACCGGCAAAAACAAACGAGCCAAGGCTGTTCGCCCTAGCTCGGTTGCCGTTAAATCGGGGGAGCGCGAACCCTCCTATGCGGTCCTGCGCATCCGGCGTTGCAATGCGCCCATGCCAGACAGGCTCAGCCCAAGAAGCAACAGGGTGGCTCCGCCATCGGGAATCTGGTTTCCGGTCTTCTGATAAATCAGTTGATCCTGAGAGACAGCTGGATTGCCTTCAAACGGGCCCAGATTCAAAGCGTGAACGCCGAACCAAGCGGCATTCCGGCCATTAAGGGAATCCGCTGCGAGACCAGTTCCTCCTTCTAAGGGGCTTGTTTTCGGAACCGTCGAACTGACGCCGAGGGCCGCCGCTGCCGCCATGATGTATTTGTTGCCACTCAGATTGCCGCCAATTTCCCCTTCAAGCCACCAGATCGCGTTTTGGAGGTCGCCGGCGTTCGTGTAGCGACTGCCGGTGGTAAAATAGTTGTTTCCCAGATTGTCCTTCAGGAGTCCCTGGGCAAACTGACTGTAGAGCCAACCTGTTCCAACCGAAACTGGATCTTCGCCACCGGGCACTCCTCCACGAATGGCTGCACTGGAAACAGCAGAAGTGTACGTGGCGGGAGCCCAATAAAAATGCTCGTTATATTCAATGCAGAAGGTCTGGAAATTGTTGGTGGTGCTTGTATTTGTGGCGGTCAACGAGCTATACGTGCCGATATAAGCATCGTAGTCATTGGTTTCTTTACTCACGGAGGCTGTGAACTCACCCCCGCTTCCGTTCTGGTAAGCGCCTCCTGACAGGGCTATGGTGGTGCCAAACGCGCTCGATGCGGAGGCAGCGGCGAATGCCAATGCCAGTATTCCGAATTTCTTCTTTCTTGTGATTTTCATTTTCTTGTTGTTTGGTTGGTTGGTTACATAAGAATCCCGGCGCTTCGGCCACCGGATCTACAATCGAACCATTCACTGCGGATGCCGTGCCAAATTTCGGAGACAGCCTCATAAGTTCTTGCAAGTCATTCAGAATCAATGAACTACAAATAGTGAGAAATTTCTCCCAAAGTGCAGGGCCGGCGCGGACCCCGAAAAAGTGTAAAGAACTCCGCCAGCGCTGTCGAGGATTCTGTCACCCTCTGGAGGAGGCCCAGAATAGGGGATAGGTCAGTGGCCAGTGGTCAGTGGTCAGTGGTCAGAGGTCAGTGGTCAGAGGTCAGTGGTCAGTGGTCAGAGGTCAGTGGTCAGTGGTCAGAGGGCAGGGGTCAGAGGGCAGGGGGCAGGGGTTTGGAATCGGTAGGGCTGGACCGCCGGGCCGGCCGTGATTGCCCTTGAGGGTGAGGTGGATAGGATGAGTGATCGAGAACGCGCCCATTTTCGCATGTAGCGGCGCGTCTGCGACTACTTTTCCCCTGCGGGAAAAGTCGCACTTGTCCCCAGCAGGCGGAGTGTGACTGGATCGCGAAGACGCTGCGATTCATGCGCCACGCCGCCACCTCTCCCGCTCAGATAACCAGCGGCGGTCATAGACGCGCCGCTACACCGCTGCGATTCATTCGCCACGCCGCCACCCCTCCCGCGCAGATAACCAGCGACGGTCATAGACGCGCCGCTACAATTCCAAGCAATTCAGCGTCATCAGCGGTCATCTTGCTGCAAGCTGCCACACAAGTTGATTCTTGGTCAAGTTGACAGTCCGAGTCGCTCCGCGGCCTCCCGCAGTGCCAAAACGAAACGGGCCGGATTGCTCCGGCCCTTTGGTTTGAGGTGATTGTGATGCGCGGGATCGGTCACGCGCCCCGCTCCCGGCTCATCGCGCCACGCACTGTGAGCGCAGCGCCGGGAAGAACCGGTGGTGGGCGCCAGCCGGTTTCCCCCTTTCCGCATGGGTGCGCAGTTCCGCGTTGTCAAAGGCCAGCGTGGAAAACTGATTGAGGGCGAACCAGCCGTAACAGTTGCCACCGATGGCGGAGATCGGTTCAGCCGTCCTGAGCGTCCAGGTGTTGACGAGGGCGCGCGACGCATCGAAAATGCTCATGGCCACTGCCAGCCACCCGGCGTTGTCATAGAAGTGGTGTTCAAAGGTGTACCAACCCGTGGTGGCGATGGCGATGGAGCCCTGGTCCGGGTTCTTGGCATTCGCGTCGCCGGGCTGGCTGTGGTTGCTTGCGCTGATCACAAACCGCTTGGTGCCGGCACCGGGGCCCTTATGGTCCGCCGCAGTGTGGAAACCCGCGTGAAAGACGAAATCGCGCCAGAAGTTGCCGTCGGCACGGTTGATGGCGGAGGAGAAGTCGAACCGCGTCCGATTGGCCCACCCGCCGGTTACGTTAAGATAGATGGCCACCGAGGTCGTGTACTCTTGGAATGCGGTCGGCACCGCAGCGCCCGCACCGAAGTTGTAGCCGCCCCAGCGCGAGGCTGAACCGCTGGGGCTGCTCTCGGCGTGAAAGCCACCGGCCGCGGATACGATGCCGTTGGTTCCGGAGGCAACCCGCGTCGCATTGAATGCACCGCCGTAGTCGTCCCAGTCCGAGACGCCAGTCTCGAAGCCGTTGGCGTAGATCAGGGTGGCCGACTCCGGCACCGCCGAAGCGTCAACCGACGCCAATGTTGTGATTGGTTCTCGATACATCGCGGTGATTGATTGGTGCCTCTCCCATCGGGTCGACCCCGCCCCCTTGCGGCAGATGGCGCTACCGCTACCGGAATGATAAGCAAGTGGCGTGCCAGAATCGCTGCCTCCGATGCAACATGTTGAGGTCGTGGCGATTATGAAACCAGAAAATTTCCTTGTAACGAACCACTCCAGCATAATGGAAAGATAGCTATCATTCAGTGCAAATCTTGCCGACATCCCGTCTGCATTCTTTACAACCGGCTTGAGGCGGTTCATTGCGCGGACGCAATATGATAGAGGTAGGGACGAGGCATTGGCTTGCCCCGCCCCTCCCTCCGAACCGGACGGGCGGATCTCCCGCATCCGGCTCTCCAGTCACGGCTTAGCCAGTTCGGTCCTTGCGGACTTCGCTACTGGATGTCGGCACGCCGCTGCCCGCGCCACGTCAGGCACGCCACCTGGACGTCGTTGATTCCGACACATCGCGGTTCAGAGTGACAATCCCGAGGCTCTCAGGCCGTGCTGTTCCAGCCCTGTCAGGCAATCGTTGGCACCTGTTAAACGGGGAATGCTTCCGTCCGTGATTCCGTTCCCTGCGCCCTTCGCTCCACCACTTCCATGAGTTCTTGCCCGGTTTCAATGTGCTCCTCCTCGTTCCGGGTCACGGGTTTCCTGGAAGTCCAGAATGATGGCTTCGATCGTTTCTATCATCGGTGCGGCTGCGCTTGGAATTGTTTCCGCCGGAGCGGAAAGTGGTAAAGATTGCTACCGATTTCACGGGAAATCGTCAAGAATTATTCCCGACTATTTGGCCTTTCAGCGGGGTTTGGCGTTTGTTCACCAGTAAAGTTCGGAGCCACCCCATTCCCGTGGTGGTGGCGGAAGCGCGGTCCAGATGTGCTGGCACCTTTGGAGTGCGGTGAAAGCCCGCGGCGCATCACCGCTTTTGGAGAAAGAATCAGCTACTCGGTCGCGCCTTGGATTTTCGCCTCAGTCTCCCAAAGCGGCGGGATCCGCCGCAGTCCAAAGCCCGCGGCGCATCACCGCTTTTGGAGTGCGGTGAAAGCCTGCGGCGCATCACCGCTTTTGGAGAAAGCATGAGCCGCTCGGTAGTTCCTTGGATTTCCGCCTCAGTCTCCCAAAGCGGCGGGGATCCGCCGCAGTCCAAAGCCCGCGGCGCATCACCGCTTTTTGGAGTGCGGTGAAAGCCCGCGGCGCATCACCGCTTTTGGAGAAAGCATGAGCCGCTCGGTCGCGCCTTGGATTTTCGCCTCAGTCTCCCAAAGCGGCGGGATCCGCCGCAGTCCAAAGCGGCGAAACGAAAAGGGCCGGATTGCTCCGGCCCTTTGGTGTGTGTGCTCGTCACGCGGGGAAACAATTACGCGCTGAACTTCCGGCGCAACGCGCCAAGACCCGTCAGCGCGCCGCCAAGAAGAACGAGCGTCGTGCCGCCGTCGGGGACGGTCGTCACTTGAAACATCAAGGGACCGTTGCTTTTGTCCCAGTATTGTCCGCCCTCGAAACTCTCGTAATTGTTATTTTCTTCCGGAAGAGACGCGCCGAAGTTGGCCAAATAATCAACAGTTCCCGAAACACGCGCCACCTGGCTTTCGGTATCATGCAGAACCAGCCAATACCTCGTGTCTGGTGCCAACAAAAGGTCTCCGGAGAATGTTATAAGATTATCAACGTCGCTAGACACTGTCCATGTGTCCAAAATGTCCGAAGGGGTCCATCCGATTTTTCCATCGAAATCCGCTTTTTGGATCGTGAGGTGGGCTTTTGGTGTCGGAGCGTAGTTACCATAGTCATGCAGGAAGGTCGCGGAATTGATAGTCACCGCTAATCCGGTGGTAAATGCCTGACCAATTTCGCTCCCGCTGTTCCAATAGTCCAGCGGTGTTTGGTCCAAATTGTCGATCAGTATGAAGTTCGCGTTCGCCTGTGCGGCAAGCCCCAGTGCCAGTGCCGCCCCGGTCGTTGTTTTGATGAGCATCTTCTTCAAATGTTCAGTGTTCATTGGTTGTGTTTGGTTTAGGCATTTCCACCGGCGAGGTCCCGGCCCTCGACAAGGGGAATGGTCCTACTACAGATTGAAGCAGAATCCGTGCCGTCGAACACTGCCGCAGATTTAACCCGTTGATGCGGAGTGAGTTACATCAAGAACAAAAATTTCGAGGCCGTGCCTGGTGGGGCATGATGGAAAGTTTTCCGTCACTGGGTGCAAACGAATCCGACACAGCGTTGCCGAAAGGGAGGATGAAAAACCACGGATTCACGGGTTGCTGCTTTTCGTCAACCGGCCGGGCTGGGGGTGAACCGGAGTGGCGCGGACGCAATCAGGAGCCACCACATTCTTGTGGTGGTGGCGGAAGGGAGGTCCATGGGTGAGTGCCGGAAGTGCCCCGCTCATGGGCGTTCCTTCCCGCGAGCGGCGATTGATGATTGATGCAGGTTGATTCTTGATTTTTCCACCGCGGGAAAAGCCGGTGGCACCTTTCCGAGGCGTCCGGGAGAATCCTCTGGCACAGATGCGGTCACAATTCTTTGGTTAAGAAATCTGAAACCACGGATGACACTGTCGCATGCGCATGAGGTGCACTGTAGCGGCGGTCTGTGACTACTTTTCCCCTGCGGGATAAGTCGATGCCACTGAGAACTGCCAAGGCGCTTGTCCTTTCACATCGGCGGTCATAGACGCGCCGCTACAATTCGATAGTTATTCCTGCGCGGGCACTATGGAGTTCCCCAACCCGGCTGGGCCGGGGGGTGACCGGAGGAGCCGAGGCGTTTCCCCCGCGTTGTGACCAACGTGCTTGGGGGGCGGGGTGGCTTCTCAGGCGCATGCCTGAGAATGCGGGGGCGTCCGGAGAACAGGCGTCCTCGCCTGTTAGGGAAAACAGCCGTCCCGGCTGTGGCGCGACAGCGTGGCCGTGGCAAGGCAACCCACGACCGGCGGGGACGCCGGTCTGCCCTCACCACCGAGACGGCTGTGCTCCCCTCCCCAGCGTTGCGACCAGCGCGCCTGCCGGAATGGATTGCCGATTGATGAATGCTGATTCTTGATTTTTGAGGTGGGCTTGGTTGGCGCGGCGGCCCGTCTGCAAGCAGCCATCAATCGAAATCTCATCCGTGATAATCCGGTGCGCCAGGCCAAGACTGGCTTCTCTATTGATCTGAAATGTGATCAACATGTCAAATAAGTGTCCAACATGTAGCCAATCCGGCGCTGAAAGGAGTAATCCCCAAGGCGAAGCCCGGTGCGGCGAACCTGCGA
>JAPLUI010000022.1 GCA_026397725.1 Verrucomicrobiota bacterium
ACTGCCCCCGAGGGTGGGATGTCATTGGCTGGCGATGCGCCGTGCTCTCGCGCCGCCCATCCGGGCGGACAAGTGGGCGTGCCGAGGCCGTCACGCCCTACCCTGCCGTGGAGCTTGGTCAGGGCATAGGGGCTGCACGGGTCGGCGGGGTGGTCCTCGCGGGCCGGCAGGGGCGTTTCCGGGCCATAGACGCTGGATGACGAGGCGAAGACGAAGCGGGGAACGCCCATGCGGCGGCAGAACTCCAGCAGGCGGATGGTGCCGACGACGTTGGTCTCCCTTAGATGTTGATGATGGGTTCGAGGTCGCGGCAGATCACCTCGCGCTGTGCCTTGGTGGCGGTGGCGAGAAAGCGCTCGCCCTGGAGCCGCCGCCACCAGCAGCAGATCCGGTTCACGAACGGGATGTAGTTCAACTGGCCTTTGTCGGCAGGGTCCGGCTCAAGATCGGCGGCGGTGGCGACCCGCCCGAGGTTGAGCGACTTGCGCAGGCGGCGGGTGGACATGCGCTGACCCGCCAGGTCCTCGGCCTCACAGGTGGCGATCCAGCTTGGGATTTCGCCGTCGGGGAGTTTCGCCAGCAGGCGGTGGTGCTCCCATGACAGCCGTTCGCTGCGCAGCGAATACGGGATGCTGCGGCTCACATAGGCATAGTTCTGGAGCGTGGACAGATCGAGGCCGGTGGCGGCGAGGGCGAGTTGGTAGGACGGGTTGTCCACCTTCCTGTCAGGGAAGCCGCCGGTGCCGAACAGGCTTTGCCCATAGACGAGCCAGTCGCCGACGATGAAGGCAATCGAACTGGCCATTCCGCCGATGCCGGTGGCGAGTTCCTGCCATTCCTCGACGCTGAGCTGGTCGATGATGCGCATGCCAAGGCGGCTGACGGTGACTTTAGGATTCGGGAGTTGGATCGGTTGGTTCATGAGATTTGGTGGCCTGGATGCGGGCGGAGCGATATGTCTTGCGGGCTGTCAACGAGCGCATGGCGCGGGAGGGCCGCAGGTTGAGCAGTTCGGTCAGCTCGCGACGCAGCGTTTGGACACGGCGGCGCGGCTGATGCCATGGCGTTTGGCAATCGCGGTCATGGAGTCGCCGGAGTAGATCAGGCCGCTGACCAGGGCGATGCACTCGGCGGTGAGCCGGGCGTTGCTGTGGTTGAGCACCTCGCCCAAGACATGGCGGGCGGTGTACCAGGCGGCTTCGGTGTCGCGGAGTGGCGGTTGCGGTTCGGCGTTCGGTGCGCAGCGAGAATCCGGCTCCGGTTCCGGCATGAGGGCCGGATCGTCGCCGATGCGCATGACCGGACTGTCGGCGGCGTCCCCCTTGGCGGAGCCGTTGCCGTGGCGGGCGACGTCGGGCGCGGCCAGGCCCTGGGCTTCGAGTTCCCGCCGTTCGGCAGGCGGCAGCGACCTGATCCACGCCTTGTATTGGCGTGCGTATTCCGCATCGCGAGCCGTCTGGCGTTGGCTGTAATCGTCGCGGCTCATTTCTCGGCCCAGGTGGTGCAGATGTTGGCCTCAACTTCGACCGGCACCTCGGGGAAGAGGGCGGCCATGGCTTCGACCATCGCGGTCGTGATGATTTCGCGGCATTGCTCCGCGGTTTCCTCGTGGCACTCGACTACCACTTCATCGTGGACCGTGGAGACGATGCGGGCGGATTTCGGCAGCCGTTGGTCGATCAGCACCAGGGCGTGCTTCATGCCGTCGGCGGTGCCGCCCTGGACCGGCGTGTTGACCAGCGCGGTGAAGCGTTCCCAGTCGGTGGCAGTGGCCGGGATGAGGCGACGGCGCCCGGTGCGGGTGCGGACTTCCGTGACACCCGCCTCGGCCTGCTGGTGGCTGACTCCGTGCCACTGGCGGAGGCGCGAGTAGGTGCGGAAGAATGCTTGGCGGATAGATTGCGCCTGATCCTCGTCAAGCGTGACACCGTATGAGGTGGCTGCATATCTAACGAGTCCTTTGGCGGATTGGCCGTAGAGGAGGCCGAAGTTTGCTGATTTACTGGTCTGACGATCCTGCTTCGTCACTTCACATTCTGGTTTGCCCAGCACGACCGACGCCGTGAGTTTGTGCAGGTCCGCGCCTGCCTTATAGGCTTCGATCATTCGGGTTTCCCCGGCGATGGCAGCCGCCGCTCGCAATTCGATTTGCGAGTAGTCGGCGACGACGAGGCGGCGGCCCTCGGGCGCGGTGAACGCCTCCCGCAGCTCACCCCGGCCGATGTTCTGAAGGTTTGGCTCCTTGGATGAAAAGCGCCCGGTGGCGGTGCCGAGCGGTTCAAAGCGCCCGTGGATCCGCCCGTCAGCCTGGATGTGACCAACCAATGCTTCCGCCTGTTGGGCGCGTTTGTTCGCTTCACGATGGGCGAGGACCAGGGGAATGAGGCGACCGTCGTCCGCGGCCTTGAGTGCTTCCTCGGAGGTGGACTCCAACGTGAGCCCTGCTGTTCGTAGCGCAGCGAGAACCTGTCCCGGACTGCCCGGGTTGATCGACGGATTGCCAAGTGCCGTGCGAAGGTCTGCGGTGGCCTGTTGCGCCAGACGGTCTGCCTCAGCGGCGATGGCTTCCAGTTTTCCACGCTCCACACGGATGCCGGTGGCTTCCATCTTCACCACGGCTGGCAGCAACGCGCTTTCCTGCGCCCACACGGTATCCAATCCGGCCATTTCCAAGTCGATTTCCATCACGCCCAGCAGATCGTGCAAGTGGGCAACGTCGCGGGCGGCGTAGGCGAGTTGGTCATCGGTGAGCAGCATCGACGCCCAATCCGAGCGGCTGTGATCGGCGGCGGGTTTGATTTCCAGATACCGTTCCAGGCACTGGTCGAGGTTGTTGCCGGGTTTGGTGCCGGCGGCAAGCAGGCGGGCGGCGGTGAGCGTGCAGTGGACCTTGGTGGCGAACAGGCCGCACTTCACCCGCAGCCAGAGCAAATCGAACTTGGCGTTGTGGGCGATGATGTCGGTTTCCTCCAGGATCGGCTTCAGCGGCCCGAGGTCGTAGCCGGTCGCCCGCAGGTCGATGGTCCAGATGGTGCCGCCGTGACGGCAGAGGGTGAGCAGGCGGATGTCGCCCTTCCACGGGTCCAGCCCATCGCCCTTGCGGGGGCCGTAGGTTTCAATGTCCAGGGCGATGCGGGAGGCACCTGCCAAGTCGGCGGCGATGCGGTCGAGGTCGGCGCGGCTGGTGCAGAGGGTGCCGCTGTGTGAGGTGTGAGGTTGAGTGAGTACTTGACCCCCGTTTTTATAGGGACTAAATAAACCATTATTTTCCCGTTTCGATTTTTCATGGATTTTTTCTTCCGGATTGGAACTGCTGCCAACACCTCCCTCAACCTCACACCTCACACTGTCCGAAATGTCATGAGAGTGAGGTAAGTGAGGTGTGTGAGGTATTCCGGCATCCGGGCCTCCTGCGCGGGAAAATAGATATTTGCAGAAGTTGGCAGAGGTTCTCTGGACCCCGAAGACGATGCCGCCCAGTTCCCGTCCATCGAACCTGCCAAGCAGCTTGCCGAAGGAAATGGTGCCGCGCTTCTGGGAAAAATCGATCCACTCGAAGAGTTCCTGCACCGCCTCGGTGTCGCGCACCCATTCATAGACGGCATCCTTGTTGGTCCACTGGTTGCCGAAGCGTTCGTGGCCCATGGCGAAAAACCTGCGCATGGCGTCAGTATCCTTGTCGCCTGACATGCTGCTTTCCTCGTGTGGCAGGCATGGGTCTTGCAGACCGGCACAATGAAGGACACCACCGACCACGCGGCCCCATTCCGGGAATGAGGTGAATGGCGTGGGTCCCGGTGGGCATCCCGCGCGCACCCACTGCGAAACCAGGGCGTTGACCGCTGAAAGCAGGTCCGGGCGGTGCTGCCGGACCCATTCGAGCACGCTTTCATGCTTGTAGCGGTGGCCGTTGACGTACTCGGGAGTGAAGCGCAGACGGATCCGGCGGCAGCGGCGCTCGATGTCGGGCTCCCAGGTGGCGTTGTTGGCCGAAATGGAGAATTCCGTCTCGTTGCGCAGCGTGATCGACTCGCTGGCCCCAAGGATCCGATCATCCCAGGACCCCGAATTGTCGGTGGCGGCTTCAAGCGAGGAGAAGCGGACGTGTCCCTTCATGTTGGCGAGGTGGAAGAAGCGCGCGCCTTGAATCAGGGCGGCGGTGATCCGCTTGCGCATTTCCTCGTCGCCGTCTTTGGAGAGGGGGGCACCGGTGACGTTGCGGCCGGTGTAGAGGTTGTGGGTGACATCGGCGCAGGTATCCTTACCGCTGCCTTCGCGGTTGCCGTCGTAGATCCAGAGGGGCGTGCGCTTCCAGTTCATGAGGCCTCGACGTCGGCGATCATCCGGGCCAGCGAGTCCCGCCCCTGGATGTTGAGGCCGCTCTTGCCCTCGTCCGAGTAGATCTTGACGATGTCGAGGTTGCGGCGCGCCGCATATTCCCGGATGGCGTCCATCTGGTTGCTGGTCGAATACTGCTGATGCTCCGTGGACATGCGGACATAGGCCGCGGCGTTCGCCCTGGGAAAATCATTGCCGGTGTTAGGGTCTGCTGGAGCATCGTTAGAGTGCTGAGGTAGAGTAGTCATGATAGGTGCTTGTGATTCGGGTTAAAGATCAGATGGTTGCAATCAGGCAGGACGCTGCTTGCGAACGGGAAACGCCATTTTGAGGTCTCCCTGCCCTCACCGGCTGACCACTGGCACCGAAGTTGCAGCGCCTGAGAATCTTGACCGGTTGTTAGGTTCGTTGTCATGCCCGAGCGCCGATATTGGCGGGTCCCGCCCGCGTGCCAATTTATTATCTATGTGTTTAGAAGAATTTTCTGTCGGACGGTGGCAGCGATAGATTCCGAACACGGTCATTCCCACCTCGCCGGCAAACCGCGCCGTGAACCTGCGCCCTCCGCCAAAGGTCCGGCAGACCTCGCACCACAGGTCCGCTGCAACAAGCGACAACTCCCCGATATCGTATGCCGTTGCCAAAGCTCCTCTCGTTTCCGGGATACGGTCCTCAAACCGCTGTTGATAAAGGCGAAGGTGTTCCGACCATCTTTTTGCCTCGGCACCATCCCTTGATCCGGCAAGATACTCATTCACCGTGTCCGTCGCAACCAACCGGTAGGGTTGTGCAAAGTCAGGGAGCATGCTGGTCGTCCGACGACAAAAGAAACAAAGGAATCGGCGTATCTGGATCAGCAGACGCATGATTGGGCCTGGAATCGTAACCGATCTTGGGTAAAAGCCGTGAGGGCGCATTCCCCCGGATTTTCCGCAGATCGCGCATCCGTCCGGGCGGGCGCATCTTGCGATGCGTGCCATCACGCACGTATTCCTCTGGGCCGCCAGAAAATGCGATGATCTGTTGCATGGTCCGCCGGATTCATCGGTTTTGCCTAACCAGGTCTCCGTCGATGACGGTGATTCTACCATGCACGCGACGGATCCGCGACACGAAATATCCAACTACCGTGGTTCTATTCTGGTGACAGTGCCCGCATTTTTTCACGGAAGTCATCCAAGCGAACGTCGAGATCCCAGTCATCGGCGTCAACAACCGGGTACGCCAGTGCTTGCTCAAGTATGGCAATTGCACGGGGATAGTCCGGCATTCCGTGCATGGTGTACCCCATAGCGGTCGACAATTCGGCATATCCACAAGATCGGTCGGGATGCTCACTGATGACGG
>JAPLUI010000581.1 GCA_026397725.1 Verrucomicrobiota bacterium
AGCCTGCGGGTCGAGCGCCTTGAGGAACGCCTCGACACCACCCACGGGGTGGCGCGGCCTGTGGCGGGCGAAGGCGCACGACCTCCGCCCGCCTCCGAGGTGGAGCGGGGCGCAGCGCCACACCGCTGTGGCTAAGTCCCGACGCTCGCTGCGGCCGGACCATCGTCCGGTCCGTCATCAAGTATATGAATGGACGCGGCGGTGACAATTCTTGGTCTTACTTGATCATTGAATGTTGGAAGTTGAATGTTGAATGTTGAAATCTTCGGCGTGCCTCATGGGAACCCCGCAGCTCTAACGGTATAGCCATAGCGGTGCGGTGGGAAGCGCAGCGCCACACCGCTGTGGCTAAGTCCCGGCACCCCCCGGAAGGTGCCAAGTCATGTTCCGGGAGGCATGGCCAATCCCTTGTCAATTCAAGGTCCAGCTCAGGAAGTGTGATCTCACCTGACCAGGGCCGGACCGAACCCACTCACTTCATGTGCAGGAGATGCGCCAGGGCTGCCGGGACGTCTTCAGTTTCAAATCGTCTGCTTACCGCTCCGTACGAGAGCATGGTTTCGTGACGCTGGGCTCCAGGAGTGAGCCGGCCTGTACCAGCCAGCGCCATCTGCACCATAACTGATGCCATCGACTGCGGTGAAGATCTCACCGGCACTGTTTCGGATTTTGATCTGCACTCCATCCGGGACTTCATCCGGGCGATCAGTTTCACTGGTAAAGAGCTTCGCGCCGACCGGAACGAAAATGTCGTGCGTGTTCTCAGGGAGATGAAGTTGGAAGGTGCGATCGGCGTAAATCTTGAGAAGAACTTCTTCTCCCGTGGTCGAAATCACCCGCTCACTCGCAGGCAGTGACGTGCGATTCTGCGGATCGGTATTCCCCGCATCGATCCCCTGCCCCACCTGGATCCGTTCGGGCAGGGAGGATTTGAGGGAACAAGCAAGCGGCAAAACAGCATCGTCACCCCGCGAGTCCCGCAGCATGGCGACAACGGTCAGGGTAACGCCCAAAACTAGAATTGAGACAAGGATTCGTTTCATCGATTGCTTCCGGGATAGTGCCGCCCGGCCTGAAGGCCGCCACGACGCAACCCACTGCCACCAGGCCGGACGAGCGCAATTAGCGCATCCGGTTTCTCGGGGTGGTGGTTTCATTGCATGCTGGAGTGAACCATGCGCGATGGAAATACCTGTCGTTATCACCGGCGGAGGTCGTAACAGTAGAGCACCTCGTGATACCGCAGGAACAGCCTGCCTTGGCATACCACCGGATGCGCCCAGGCGTCCTGACCTTCCCCTGCTGCCAACCGGAACGAGCCTGCGGTGCGAAATCCGGCCTTCGTCAACTCTTGCAGTGTCATCATGCCCTGCACGGTCAAACAGTAGAACCGCCCATCGGCGACGATCAGCGAGCCGTCTGACAAGTCGCCCGCCGACTTCACCTGCGTCAGCTTGCCGGTCTCCACCTCGAGCGTGACCCAACCGACCACGTCGCCGCGACTGCTTGAGCCATACAGCCGACCGTCCAGGCTGACCGTCCCGCCATGAGTGATCTTCAGCGCACGGGACCACACTTGTGACGCCGCGTCGTCGTCTAACTTGACGCCGAATACGACGCCGTAATCGGGGCTGGCATCGGTAAACAACAGCCAGCGGCCGGACAGTACCGGGGTGGTGTTGACGGTGTTTTTGGGATCCGCATGTGGCAGTTTCCAAACCAGGCCGCCAGTCTCGGAGTCCACGGCAAACACATGCTTGGTGGAACTGTTGACCAACAGTTTGCGCTTGCCCGCTTGGATGAGGACCGGTGAGGAATAGGAAGCTTGCTCGCCGTCGAGGGCCGGGGTCGCCCAAATCGGTGCGCCGGTCCGCTTGTCAAGAGCCACCATCAGGCCCTTGGCCCCTGCCGGTGTCGCAACCACGCGGTCACCATGCACCAGCACGGATTCGCTGAGGCCCCACGTGATGTTTTTCGCTGCGTATCGCTCCAACACATTCACTGCCCATGCTTCCTCACCCGTCACCGCATCCAGACACGCCAGCCTGCCATGGGCGTTGAGGTGATAAAGTTTGCCGTCGTCGAAACAGCAGGACGACCGGGCGCCGGGATACGACTTCTTCCAGGGCTCGCCGTTGGTGGTCTTCCAACGCGGCTGGCCCTCGAGCGTGAACGCGCTGATGACCAGTGCCTGGTCCTCGTCGCCTGTGATGTAAACTCCGTCCGCCACGATGATCGGGGACGAGTAGCCGCGGCCGATGCCCGAGACTTTCCATAACAGCTTCGGGCCGCCTTCAGGCCAGGATTGCAATAACCCGGTTTCCGCGGCAATCCCGTCCCGGTGCTGACCACGCCATTGCGGCCAGTCCGGGGCTGCGGAGCGACACAGCGATGGTATCGGTTGTTGCGCAGCGGCCGACCGAGGCCAACCGACTGTGGCAATGCCCATGCTCACACAACCCATAACTCGAATCCATTTCCCGATCACTGAGTATGCTCCAACTGCCGGGAAATTGTGCAACTCCGGTTTCTCCGCGCGGAGATGGACCGGGCGTGGAATGTCCTTGAGTGGCTTTGGCGGCGGGGTGAATGGCTCAAGGTCCTGGTCCGACGGGCACGTCGAACAGACGGCGATCTCCTCCGCAAGACCGCTGCTCCCCATCAGGACATGAAGTTTCTGCAATTGACTGTTCATAACTCTAGTGCGTGGGTTGCGGCGCGTCCACCGATCTGGGCAGGCCGTTGATCTCGTCGAGGAGGTTCGTGGCTCCGTCCACCTCGGCCATCGTCCAGAGCATATACCGCGTATCAACGTGGATCGAACGCGTCCGCACCGGGTCGAATCGGTAGTCGGACGCCACGGTGTCGTAGGTGCCGTCGAAGAGGAGCCCGACGAGTTCGCCCTTGCTGTTGAGCGTGGCCGAGCCCGAGTTGCCGCCCGTGGTATCGACCGTGGAAAGGAAGTCCACGGGCACGTCGTTAAGCTGCGGGTCGAGATACGGGGTCATCTTGCCGGCACGCAGGGCCTGGATCGCGGCGAGTTCGGCCGCAGGCGCGTTGAAGGGGCTGGCCCCGGTGGCCTTCTCGACGATGCCCTGCAGTGTGGTTTGCGGCAGGTACCGCAGGCCGTCGCGGGCCGGGACGCCCATGACCTGGCCGTACGCGACCCGCAGCGTGCCGTTCGCATCGGGGGCAACTGCGCCCCCGTGCCGGGCGAGCAGCACCTCGGCGTACCGGGGTCCGAGGCGATAGGTGGCACCGGAGCGCTCCTTCGCCTTTTCGCGGTTGGCTTCCGTCAGCGGGTAGAGGGCGGCGGTCAGCATGATGGCGGTGTCGTTCATGGCGAGAAGGTCGGCCGTGGACATGTCGTGGCACGCGAGACGGACGTCTTTCTGATAGAGCCGCGTGCCGGCCAGGAGCTTCCCGAGGAATGCGTCGATCGCCTTGCCGGCCTCGGCCTCACCCATTCCCGCGGCAAGACCGATCTCATGGTCGAGGACGTCGATGCGCTGGGAAGCCGGAAGCTTCGCGACCTCTGCGAGCGAGTACGTCATGAGCACGCGATCGGCCTTGACGTCCAGGCTGCGCTGGAGCCGGTCCTGCGCCTCGCGCAGGCGGCTCCAGTTGCGCTCCTGGTACTCCGGGTCACGGTTCATGTCGCTCTTCGGTTTCTCGATCGAAAGCCGATAGATCGTCTGCGCGGCGCCCATGACCGAGCCCGTGCCGCCGGCAACCTCGGCCAGAAGGGCGTCGCGCTCGCGCGTCCGGGCACGGTCCGCGACGAGGGCGTTGAGGGCGGGCAGGACGTCGCCGGAGTCGGCCTTGCGCTTGGGGTCCGCGTCGATCCACGCGAGCAGCGACTTCTCGTGCGCCTCACGCTCGGCGAGCAGGCCGCCCTGGTGCATGCCCTTGATGACGCCCTGCGTCTTCGTGAGCGAGTTGTGCAGGCCGCGCAGGCGCGGCGCGACGCGGATGGCCGTCTCCTGGTCCTCCATGGACAGCTTCTCGAGGAGGGCGATCTGGTCCGTGTTGCGCTTCACGGTCCGGGGCATGCTCCATTCGACGGTCTGCTGCACCTCGGCATAAGGGGTCAGGCGCGAGGTGCGGCCCGGATACCCCGCCACGAAGATGAGGTCGCCGGGGTTGGCTCCCCGCGGAGAGACCCGGAGCCAGTGCTTGGGCCGATAGGGAACGTTCTCCTTGGCGTATGCAACGGCCTTGCCTGCGGGCGAGACATAGGCGCGGTAGAAGGAGAAGTCACCCGTGTGGCGGGGCCACTGCCAGTTGTCGACTTCGCCCCCGAAGTTGCCGATTCCCGCGGCAGGGGCATAGACGAGCCGCACATCCTCAATCTCCATCTGGCTGATCTCGAACCACTTCTTGCCCTCGAAGAAGCTCGCGATGGTGCAGCGCAGGCCGCCCTGCTCACCAGCCGCCGTCTGCTGCTTCACGCGCTTCTCGACCGCCTCGAAACGCATGCGATCTGCCAGCATCGGGTCGAGCTTGCCAACGATGTCATCGGTCACATCCCTAACCGAGACCGTCACGAAGACGCGCGAGCCGGGGCCGTTCCAGAGTTCGTCGGAGCGCGTCTTGGCGAGAAAGCCCTGCTCCATCAGGTTCCGCTCGGGCGTCGAGTTGTACTGCAGGGAGCGCTGGACGCAGTGATGGTTCGTTGCGATCAGCCCGTCGGGGGACACGAACGAGGCGCTGCAACCGCCCAGCGAGACGATGGCACCCATCGGGTACCCCGTTAGATCGGCGAACGCACTGGCGTCGCCCGTAAAGCCCAACGCCTCCAGTTTCGACGCCAGGGCGGGGATCTGCTGTGGCATCCACATGCCCTCATCGGCCGTCACGGGCCTTGAAGTGACGAACATGACGACCGGCACGCAGACGGGGACGAAAGCTCTGATGAAAGGTTTCAAGGTGGTTAAATCACAGGTAGTTACTTCATGCATGTCCTCAGGAGCCAGAACTGTTCTTTTGAACATCTCGCTTGCCGACTGAGAGTGCGAGCGGTACCGCTTGTTCGGAGGTGGTTTTGATCCAGACGATCAGGTCGGTGCCATCGAGCGTGCGGCGGTGGCCATAGCGGAAATTCCGCCCGCGCGGCACCTCGTCGCCATCGAGCTTCAACACGGCGTCATCCTCGCCCCAGCCCCGGATCACCAGCGCCGGGTTCACGACCGGCGAGTCGGCGCAGCCGGCCAGCTCCGCTTCAAGGACGCCGTCGGGCTGCACCCGGTGCAGCAGATATGCCCGCTGGTCGGGGTCGTAGCCGTCGCTGGAGAATGCCGCCCCGGCAAGCTTGAGAGCCGGTGGATGAATCCAGGCTTTGGCCATCGGCAGCACTTGCAGCGGTGCTTGATCGGTCATGCCGTAAAGGAACGCGCCAGCGGCTTGCGTGACCCAACTGAGTGACGAATGGGCCGCCTGGTCGGCTGCCATCGCGTAGCGCCCGTCGCTGGACACCCGCGCCACCGGCCAGTGATTCCACCACGGGAAATGCGAGAACTCCTTGCGTACCTCGCAGTTGAACGTGCCAATCGTGGAACCGGGTTTGACGATGATCAACGGCTTGAAGCGTGATTTCAGATTGACCATCTGGATGACCGGTTGCGCCAGGTCCAAGGTGGGATAGCCGTTTTCCCAGGAATAGGTTGTTGCTTCACCCTTGAGGTTGGCCAGGCTGAGCGCCGCGAGTTCACAGTTATCCTCGGGGCGCGTGCCGGGCTCACTGAGAAATATCGTCTCCTGATCGACGCGATGCGTCCGCTCCGGCCACCACCCGGTCACATCGCGGGAAGCCACGCCGTCCGGATAGATATAGTAAAACTCATCGCCGTACTGGCCCTGTCCGGCCACCTCATCATATTCCGCAAAGCGGTAAGCGGCATCCACCATGGCATATCGCCAATGGACGACCACCCGGGCATCCGTGTTCTCGACGATGCGGACATGGGAAAACCGGCATTGGGCGTCCGACATGTGTTCACAGCAACCGACCGCGCCCTGACCGCCGCGGCGGCGCAACTCCTCCGGCCAGACTCCGGCCTCCAGGCTTTGGTCGGCCATCCATTTGCCGTTTTCGCTCACCCAACAGGGCGAATAGCGTGTGCCGCGCCAAAACACCAATTGAACCGGCAGCTCGTCAAACTTGACCACGATGTCCGGCTCGCCAGCCGACTGCCACAAGGCATCCCATTGCTCGTAATACTCCAGGCGGCTCGGATAGGCCCCGAACCGCTGCACGCCCTTGGCCACCTCCGGAAACCGCCGGGGCGGGATATTCGGCACACCGGACGGCACGGCCGCCGCCCGCGACGCTTGGATTGCAGCCGCCGACAACACGCGGTCATGAATGGTCAGCTCATCAAGCAGGCCGTCGAGTGCCCACCAGGAGGGAAACTTCGCCCAGTCCCTGACCAAGTGGGCCGGCACCATCTGCTCATGATTGCGGCCAATGAAAAGATCGATCTCCTTGGCCAGACTGAGCCGTTTCTCCAGCGGAAACGCCCCGGCCTCCTGCCCATCCAGAAACAAGCGAACGCCGAAGGCGGGATCATAGGTAACCGCCAGATGATACCAGGTCCTGAATCCTAGCACCTGCGTGGAGACGCACGTCGTCCACCGGAAGTCCGTCGCCAATTGCAACCCGAAATGCCCCGTGCTGTCGATGCCAAAGGAAAAGCCGCGGGTCTCGGCATCGCGCTGTGCGAGGACCGGCGTCCAGTTCCAGGGATAGGCCGCCAAGGCCACCCAGCCCTGCACGGTGAAGCCTCTGGCCAGATCCGGCACCTTGGCCGCCGCACGCCGGACCAGCGTGGTGAAACCGTCAAACCTCAGGCAGCCCCCGCGCACCCCCTCCGGCATGAACTTGGAATTCCCCTGGATGGCATCCGTCACCCCGCCTGCGGCATCCACCGCCGCCGGGCCATCGAATTTCCACCACGCGACGGCATCCTCCGTCGCTTGCGCCTGCGGTGCCGCGACTAACAAAAACAAAGCGCCCATCCGTGCCAGCGGTGCGGATCTGCCGGATTTCATCAGGAAGTGCCATTTCGTGGGTTGCATCCGCAGGACTACTGACCGTTGAGACCAATTCTTTCCGGCCTGCCAGCAGGAGACTCCGGAACCGGCCGGCTGACCTGTTAGGCCGGCTTGGAACCTAACAACAAGAACGGTGCCGGTCGCCTGGTACCCAGCGTGCCATAACGCGCCACCCGCCAACCGGTGGTGGCGAGGGCCTTGAACCATGGCACGACGGCGGAAGCTTCCTCCGCCCCGCCGGGATGGCCGGGATAACAGATCACCGTGAGCACTCCGCCAATTTTCAGCAAGGTCACGGCACCGTTCAAGCCCTGGAGCGAGGATCCCGGCTCGGTCATCACCCGGCGATCATCGCCCGGCAGGTAGCCGAGATTGAACATCACCACCGCCACCGAGCCGACTGCGGCGCGGGCGTCCATGGTGGCGTGGGATTCCTGGAAAAATTCCACTCGCTCCCCCACTCCGGCAGCCATCACCCGCGCCCGTGCCGCAGCAATCGCCGCCGCCTGCACATCAAACGCCAGCACCCGCCCGCCCGCGCCGACACACATCGCGAGAAACACCGTATCGTGCCCGTTGCCCGCCGTGGCATCGATCACCAGATCCCCCGCGCGGATGACCTCACGCAACAGGGCATGGGCCAGCGCCGTTGGGCGTGGTGGCAGCAGCGGCTCGGCAGCGGCAGGGTGCATTGCACTCATGGCGGCGGTGGCGGTGGCGGTGGCGGTGGCGGCAGTGCGGGCGGCGGGTCCATCAGCTTGGAACCCAGGGGTGCTGGCAAGCGGATCTCATTGGGGTCGGCCCATGCCGGATCATGGCATTTCGCGTAGTTGAACAATTGCCGCTGCGGGTATGCGACGAAGGCCGACTGTTCCTCCTTGTCCAACAACGCGAGCACTGCGGCGTTGAATGCCCGCATCACCTTCTGCATCAAATGCAGGGTCAAGTGGCGGCCCTGCCGCGCCTTTTGCACCTGCTTGTGGTTCAATTGCTCCACTGAAGCTTTGACCAAATCGTGGTTGGTTAGCTTCCACCGGGACATCAATCGATCAAGCGGCTGGGGGCCGCCCTCGCGCGTGGTTTCGTGCATAGTCCATCCTAGCACATTCCCCGCCCGCCGCCAGGCGAAAAATCCGGCTTGTTCATTGAAGCAACTCGCTTCCCCCGTCGCGGACCATCCCCACGCGGGTGGGAGAACCGGCTCAATGTGCCGGCGATCCTCAACGTGACGTTCCTGAGCACCAATAACCATAACAACGTGATGGGAAATGCCAGGGGCACCATCGGACGCATCTGCCGCTGGCACGATGAAACCAATCAGGTGGCACGCCGGATGGCCGTGGCCCTGCTGCGGGCACAGAGCGGCTTCCGGCGGATCAGTGGGCACCAGCAGCTCGGCGAACTCGCAGCCGCGCTGGCCCGCCCGTAGGCGGTGTTAGGCCGTGGTTGGCGCCTCCGGCGAGCCGGCCACAGGGTTGCGCGGCTCCGACGCGCTGTTAGGGGCCCATTCTCGCCGCGCAACCCAGTGGCCGGCTCGCCTGCAAGGTGACGCGACCCACTGGGGGCGAAGTCCGGGCCGGAATGGAAATCCGGCCGGGGGAGCTGCGGCCGGGGGCCGGAAAACCGCCGCACCGGCCGCCCGGCTCGCCCGTGGTGCCTTAGGGGGCCAGCCCCCAAACCCCCGGAGTTTATCGCTTTGGGCCAATGGGCATGGACCGCGCTGGCGGCGGCCAGCGCGGCCCTCAAGAAAATGTGAGCCCCTTGGAAATATTTTGGAAATATCTTCTTGCAAAGAGCCCCCCCATCAGCTACGTTCGCCTCTGTCAGCCAGCCCTTCGGGCTTCTCTCAATTTAACGGAGAACTGAACCCCCCCCTTTTTTCCCGCCCTCCGGTCCGGCCACCGGCTCTTTCAACGGCCTTCACATGAAAAGCAACTCCTTAGAGTAACCAACCAGAGAAATCAGAACGATGAAAACCGCAGCAGAAAAACTGAATGACCTCAAAGCGTTCCTGCCGAATGCGAAACGCGCCATCGAGATGACTGAGAAGTTCGCGCAACTGCTCGAAACCGACCCGGCCTTCCAGCGGCTTTGGGAAAGTGATTCGGCAGCCGCTCTCCGGCAAGTGGGCATCGACCCTGAGGCGAGAGCTGAAATGGGACTGCCACCCTACTCAAAAGGACCGGAATGCAACTGGTGCATCACCCCGCATGGGAAGGCCTGTCATTGCTAGCAGGATGGCAACGATCGCCATGAAACGGATTACGCCGGTGAAGTAACTTCGGAATTCAACGGGGGGATTGAAAGCCCGATTCAGTCGAGCCAGAATGGTGGCGGTGACATGGGCGGTGTGATGCGAAACTTCCGTGCCAACTTGCGGACGCTCGTCAGATCCCAGTCTGGTGGGGACAGGTCCATAGCGGAGACCATGAGCGCCAATGCCAGTTGCGGCACCAGCACATGACTCGCCGATTCCTCGGCAAAGCGCTCCACGGACTGCCAGTCGGAGCCACGCCGGCTTTCATTCGCCGCCGGCATCTCCTCATGCCCGGCTGCCAGCATGAGATGGATCACCTCGTGCATGACGTGCATGAGAGTGAAACTCCTCGCTTCAGGAGACGACTCCTTGGAGTTGACTCCGGCCACCGATGGTTTTTCTCTGTGCCTCGGTGAGCTGGCGCTCGATGCGGGCGAGCCGGCCGGCGAGGGTGGAGATGGTGTCGGCATCGGTGGCGCCCATGACGACCTCCATGGCGAGGTCCTTGAAGGGGACGGAGGGTCTGGTAATGGGCGGGCGGCTGGCGGTCTTGAGGGACTTGGTGACGCCGACGGCATCAACGATGACGTAGTGGGTCTTGGCGGTCCTGCCGGAGGGCGAGGCTTTGCGCAAGCCGTCGAGATCGAGGGTGCGGGTGCCGCGGCCCTTCATCTGCTCGAAGTAGCCGCGGGACTTCACGTCGCGCATGAAGAGCAGGCATTCGAGCGGTTTCACGTCGGTGCCGGTGGCGATCATGTCCACGGTGACGGCGATGCGCGGGTGATACTCGTTGCGGAATTGTTGGAGAACGGACTTGGGGTCCTCCCCGTCGTTCTTGTAGGTGACCTTTTTGCAGAAGGCGGAGGACTCGCCGAATTCCTCGCGGACGATCTGGATGATGTCGTCGGCGTGGGAGTCGGTCTTGGCGAAGACGAGGGTCTTGGGGACTTCGAAGTCGCCCTGCGCGTCGGTGCGGCCGGGGAAGATTTCGGGGAGCCGGTCGCGAAAGGTCCGGATGACGGTGCGGATCTGGGACGGGTTGACGATGTCGCGGTCGAGCGATTTGGCGGAATATTTTTCGTCCTCGTCCTGCTGTTCCCAGCGTTTGGCGCGGGTGAGTTTCTCGCGTTTCTCGACCAGGCCTTTAAGTGAGACGCTGGACGGTGTAAAGCTCGGTGAACTTGCGGTTGTCGTCGGACGGGGTGTAGGCGAGGAACTCCTGTTCGGCCTGCTCGCCGAGGTTGCGGGTATCGACCAGGAAGAGGATGCGCTTGGCCTTGGCGTGCTTGAGCAGGCGGTAGATGAAGGTGATGGCGGCGAAGGTTTTGCCGGAACCGGTGGCCATCTGGACGAGGGAACGGGGTTTGGCCTTCTTGACGGACTTGTCGAGCCCGGTGACGCAGGTGACCTGGCAATTGCGGAGGTCGGTGGGGTCGAGGACGGAAAGGTCCTGGAGGCGGTCGCGGAGGGAGCGGCCTTGGGCCAACATCTCGCGGAGGGTCTCGGGACGGTGGAAGGTGAAGACCTCGCGGGAGCGGGGCTTGGGGTCGCGCTGGTCGGTGAAGCGGGTGATCACGCCGGTGGCCTCATAAAGGAAGGGAAGCGACTGGCCGGTGTGCTGGACCCATTTGAGTAAGGATGCGGCTGAATGGGAATCTTCTCACCCGCAGCCACGCAGAACACGCAGGAAGATCGGCCATGAGAAGGAGTGTCTGAAGATCAGCCCACCATCCCTACACCAATGGATCACCTGCACCGAGTGCGGTGTGGAAGGCTTTCTTGCTCGCTGCCTCAGTCATATCTGCCGGTGGTAATTCCTCAACACCAGACCGGCCGGCACTTCGCCGTTCGGTCGGATTGTTGTTGAAGACTCCAGACCATGCAATCCGACAGAAGATGTGTATAATGACCAGGGCCAAACCGGAGGGCGGGAAAAGGAAGTTATCAACAAAGGGCGGCCATCTTAAGGAATACAGACCCATTATGGGTGAACTGGGCCCTCACGGCGGATAATGGCAAATGCTTGGTGGATCTTGTGGTTTGGAACATCGCAATCTGTTTCAATGCGGATGATTCCCATTCCGGGTTCATTGATGTTCACGGGAGTCACCAACAACTCGTAATGGTTGCCTTCTTCAAGCGCCTTTAGCTGTAGGTTGAATGCTTTGGAGTTGCAGGTGGCAGAGAGAATGTAAACCGGCTTGGTGTGTTCCATCCTGAGGTCGATTTTCTGTGCGTCGCCGGTGCCGCCAGTCGTCCATTTCAGGGTCTTGACATCCATCTTGACCAGCACCGGGATGTGAACCCGAACGGTCAAGGTCTGCGAGGGTTTGTCCTCGGGATCCTGATCGAACCACAGAGACATGGATTTATCAACCACGCCGACCATATTTCCGATTTCCATCGTCGCGCGGATCACCCCTTCCTCGCCCGGGGCGTAAACCATCTTGCTGTTTGATATCTGCACGGAGAGACACGAGCAGCCCTTTGCGAATTTCGCGAGGGTGATCGGCTTGTCGGTGTTGTTGACGAATTTGAAATCCGCGACCATGGACTTGGCAGTGGCTGGCGCATGGAGTTCCATGAGCGCTTGCTCGAACGTGACGCCTGCCGCGTGGAGCAGCCCAGCCATGGCCAGCCAGACGGCGAGTGAAGCACGCAAACCGGATGACGGACATGGCTTGCCACCGCTGGCTGGCGAAACGACAGAATCCGAGGATTGTGGATGACTGGGGGTGATGCGGATGGCCATTTGGATTTGCATGGTTTACTTTTCACCGGCTTTCCCGGCAAAATCGAACATCGCTTTGAACTGCGGAATCTTGCCAAGATCCATCACTCGCTCGCTCTCCCAGACATAGGATGGGCTGCCGTCGGTGATGTTGTAGCGACCGGTGACATAGTCGTATTCCGCCTGAATCAGCGCGTCCCGCTCCTTGGTGATGATGGACTCGATCTCGTCCATGATCGGCTGGTCCACGCCGAACTGCTCCATGACCAAGCGCCACGGAAGTTCGCCACTGCTGGCACGCTGACGGAGGTAGGCTTCAAAGAGCGCTGGGTAGCGGTCGCGAAGCACGATTTGCACCAGATTCTCCGTAATCTCCTTGTCGCCGTGCAGCGAGGTAAAGGTGTCCTTGCCGTCCTTCTGCCGCTTGTAGAAGATGTAGTGAACTTCCAGTTTGGGGTGCTCCGCCTGATCCTGGTTTCCCAGATGGTCCAGCAGATTCATTGCCGCCCGCTGGCCATAGGGACAGAGGCTCATCACGAACAACTCAAGCGTATGGGTGCGTTTCTCGATTACCCTGATGGGCTCGAATTGCCCCGGCGCTTTCGCATAGCCATCCGCGATGACCTCGCGGTCGGCCCATTTGCTGATAACATTGGCGTTGGGACCCGCCACGTTGAGATTCCCGTCGGCGGTTTGGATGGTCAAATTTTCGCCCTGCTTTACCACGGTTCCCCGCACGTTGACCTCGCTCCAAACTGGATTCTTCTGAGAAAAATCCACCTTCTGTCCCAAACTCGCAATCGCCTGCATCACGATCTTGCCGTCGGCATCAACGTCCTGGCGACTGAACTCATTCATCAACCCAACCGCCTTCTCGCCGATGTAGATGCCCAGCACCTCAATGAGGCGGGGGTTGTCGATGGTGATCTTCCATTTAATCGCTTCCCCCTCCTTTGCCATGGTCAGTTTAAAATCTCCGGTCCCACCATACTTCATCAAGCCGTCCACCTCAGCCGCTGTGAGGACCGAAAACTCATGCAGGTTCAGGTCCAGCAGGTAGCTTTTCTTGGAGAGTTGAGGAAGCACAGGCTCATCCGCAGGCAAGCCCGAGCTGGTATATCCCAGCAGGCAGATCATCGACAATAGTGTTTGGCCAGTCCTGACTAACCTTCCTTCGGGCGCTGGCATCATGGTCAATCTGTGAAAGTGCTTGATTCCTTTCCTACAACATAGAGTGGCATCTGGAACTACGGTTTGCAAACGCAGCAAACCGCAGCATAATTATAATAATATGAGAATTCGTCGGGTACACTGGCACTGCAACTTCCTGTGTTAGATGTGACGTTACAAATTCCAGATTCGCTAGCTTCCGGATCTACTGATCCGTTCACAACTACTTTGGTGCCACCGCCACATATAGCAACGCATATGTTTGCCAAAGTTCCGGAGTAGTAATATTTGCTAGCGCAGAAAGCCGAGGTTGAAACCGCTGGGCCTTGCGGCCCTTGCGGCCCGGTTAGTCCTTGCGGCCCGGTGGCTCCGGTGAGACCTTGAGGGCCGGCCGGTCCCGTGGCACCTGTTGCACCCGTGTCCCCTTTTTCCCCCTTTGGCCCCTGAGGCCCCTGAGGCCCTACTGTCGCCGGATCGCCTTTGGCTGCCAGCAGCGACCAATTCGCTCCGGCTGCCGGAACAATGTTGCCATTGGATTGCAGCGCCACCCAAGCCGAGCCATTGTATTGGACAGCGTCGTTGGCTACATAGGCCGTACTTGAATTCCAAGTCCCCAGCCAGTTCAGCCCTTTAGATCCCTGAGAACCGGCAGGACCTGTAGCTCCAGCGACACCTTGGGGACCGGTTGCGCCTGTGGGTCCGACCAAGGACGCCGCCGAACCCCAAGCTCCGCTGGTTTTCGGGCCATAGATGGTCTTGGCAGTGGTATCAATATAGAAGTCGCCATTCGCCCCCATTCCGGAAGAGGGTGCCCCACCGCCGTTCCAAATCGTGCTCCCGTTAGTGCCCGCTGTACCTTGCGCACCGGTTGCGCCAGCGACACCTTGTGGTCCAGTAGCACCTGTTGCACCCGCAGGCCCAACCAGCGCGACCGCAGCGCCCCAAGCACCACTGGTCTTCGGGCCGTAAATGGTCTTGGCAGTGGTATCGATGTAAAAATCACCATTCACCCCGAGCGCGGACGCGGGAACTCCTATCCCGTTAAGGACACTAAAGCCATTGATGCCCGCCGGACCAGTGGCACCGGCGGCGCCAGCGACACCTTGCGGTCCCTGCAATCCAGTCGGACTGCCTACCCACACTCCCTGCGCATTGATCACACTGGTGCCGTTGATGGCCACCGCTCCATTGATGTCGAGCTTGGCAGCCGGATTCGTCACGCCGATGCCGATATTGCCATTGTCGGTGAGCGTGCCGTTGACCAGCGCGCTGCCGTTATATTTGGGAATCGAATTGGTGGTGGTGACCGCAACTTTGGGATCCGCTTCGGCGGTGAGCGGGGTGAAGGTGAGTTTGGTGATGTCAATGGTGTTGGCGGCGATCTTCGCGCCGGTTACCGTGGCGGCTGCGAGTTTGGCCGTGGTAACGGAACCGTCGGCAAGTTGGGTCGCCCCGACCGCTCCGGTCTCCAGTTTCGCGCTGCTAACCGCCCCATCGGCCAGCTTGGCGGTGGTGACTACGGCATCCGGGATGGTGGCGGCCACCAGTGCGTAGCCAGTGGCCACGAGTCGGTGGTCAGGGGTCAGCAGATTGAAGCCGTGGACACCGTCATTGAACCAGACGCGCAGGCGAACGTCGGTGTTGTTAAAGACGGTGGCTGGAATGGCGACCATATTCGTCAGCCCGGTGTCACCGAGGAGAACACTGTAAAGTCCTTGAGTGACGGGAAGGGTGACTTCGGCCGAGGGTTCTGATCCGGCGGTGCTGCTGCCGTTATTACTCCAATAGGTGGTGTAGGCAAGGGAAGAAGGAGGTGCGGCAAGGGTTACGGTGACCGAGGCGGGGTAGCCTGATCCTGCGCTCACCGGGGTGATTGCCGTGACCACCCCGCCGGAAATGGTGGCGACTGCAGTGGCACCGGAACCGGTGGCAGCCGTTATGGCTACCGCCGGGGCGGTGGTGTATCCGGAACCGCCGCCGGTGACGGTGTAACCCACCACGAATCCGCTCACGACCGTAGCGGTCGCCGTCGCCTGGGTGCCGGTGCTTTGCGTGCCCCCATTGACCAGCGCGAACTTGAACATGCCGGAACCGTTGAAGTTCACACCGTTGACAGCAACGCGGCCTTGGTGGTGGAGCATTTCGGGGACTGCGGACATCGCGGTGGCGGCGAGCGCCAAGATGATGCTTACGGTAAGATTGCGGATGGGAAGTTGCATTTTCATGGAGATCGGGAGTAGTTAAATTGATTGGAAAGCGTCTGGCTAAGGCGATTTTAAGCGATGGAACTATTTGATTTTTGCGGGGGAAGGTGGTGGGTCTATCGTTACGATGGGCGCATCGGAATAGCCCGACCCGGCGCTGGTGCCGGTGATAGCCGTGACGCAACCACCTGACACGGTGGCGACCGCAGTGGCACCCGAACCGGTGGCGTCGGTGATGGTTACCTTCGGGGCGTCGGTATATCCAGAACCACCGTTGAGGGTCTTGTAGTTGACCACGAATTTGTTCACCACGTTCGCAGTCGCCGTCGCCTGAACGCCGGTGGTTTTTGTGCCACCATTGACCGCAACTTGGCCTTGGTGGTGAAGCGCTCGGGGAACCTGGCACAACGCAGTAGCGGCCAACACAAGAACAATGACCAAAGTCCAATTGCGGACGGGGAATGGTGTTTTCATGGGCTGAGGATTTTTCGGTTGAAGGCTTCAGGGTTTGGTAATCTGGACGCGGTAGCATTTCCTGGCTGCGGTAGCGTCGGTGTCGGTAACGGTGCGCTGATTGCCGTTGTCAACGGTAGGGGGGGAGCCGGGCAGCGGGCGCCACGAGGACGATGTTAGGGATGACGAGGTGAGCACGGTATAGGTGCGACCGGCGACGATCTGGAAGACGATGTTACGTTGGGTGAGGTGGCCGGGGACGGTGATAACCGAAGTCATGAAGCGCGAGGTAGGATCAGTCGGGACCAGACCGGCGACGAACTCGAAGGCGTTGTCTTGGCCGTCGCCGTCGGGATCGGCCGAGGGGGCACCCGCAGGATTTCCAGTGCCGAAGTAGTAAGCCTGCCAGTCGGTGTAAGTGGAGAAATCGGTCGTTGCGAGCACAGTTAGACCGAGGGTGCTGGTGAAACCGCCCCATGCTCCCCGGGCGGTGGCAGCGGTGTCCTGACTGACCGCGTTAGCCGTGGCCAAGCCGGAGGCATCGATGCCGGCGAGGGGCCCGCTGACCACGCTCCAAGCGACATTGCGCGCGTCGAGCGCGAGGAAGGTCGCGTCGTCAAGCGCGGCGTATGCCGCCAGTTGCCGAGTGCCTCCTCCGGTGATGGTGGTGGGCACGGCGCCAAGTGTCAGTCCGGTCACGTCGTAGAGTTGGCCGGCAAAGCCGCATTTCCCGAGGAGCAGGGCGGGGGTGGAACTCGTGATACCGCCAGCCGAGGCGAGCGACGTGTCGATGGTGTAAACCGCTGAAGTGCTGCGTCCGCCGCCGGAATCATTCGTTTCAGGCGTGAGCGTGTAGTTGGCACTGGTTCGTGGCTCAGCACCAAGCGGGAGACAACACAGGGAGAATAAGAGGGTCGTTTTCACGGCTGATTTCTGTGAATAGGGTTGCGGATTCAATTTCAGTTATGGTGCAGGTGGCGGGGTGCCTGGGCTGTGACCGGACCGGAGGTCAGGGGGCTGAAACGGCGAAATAACCGCAACTCCAGAACCGACCAAGGCGATGGTTCGGCAGGATCATGCCGGCAAATGGGGGATTTCGTCAGAATCATGGCAAACCTCCGCAAACGCGAGCATACCAAACCGCCTGGTGATGCCAAGAAAATTCCAAAGATTTTTTGCCTAGTGGTTCCAGGCTGGGCTAGACTGCCCATTTCACTCGGGCTGGAATGCTTCGGGCCATCGTCGGGCGGAATGCATCACAAATTTCACCGGGCCTGCCAACCACCAACAACGGGACGGGTCAATTTCGCGGATTTGCCACGGGAAAGCGCCTATTTCAAAACCTCGCACCCGGCGTCTCGTTCGCGGTGGATGCGTTGAAGAAGTTTGCTGGCGGGTTCGTCGGTGGGGTCCTGGGGGACGAGCTGGCCGGTGAATGCCCATTTTCAGGATGGAATGGCAAGTGGCAGGCTGCCTGAAGAGCGGCTTGACCACCATTCGGAAGCAATCTTATCCGTGACATCCGTGGTGAGCAATCTTGCCGCAGGAGCCGCCCCTGGGCACCTGGGCTTTCGGGTGGCAGCAGTGCCGCTGCGGGGTCAGGTCTTGCTCTTACTTGATCATTGAATGTTGGATGTTGGATGTTGAAATCTATCCCTTCATGGATCATTGGGCGCTCAGCCGTCTGAATTGAGCATTCAACATTCAACATTCAACATTCAACATTCAACATTCAACATTCAATTTTCAAGTGGCAGAATGGGCGATACGGTGACCTTGCTTGCGCCTGGATGGGGTCGCATGGTAACATTTTCATGGTAGCATTTTCCTTGACTCGGCCAGGATTCTGGGCCGGATTCGCGCATGGCGAGACCCTTGGGATTCGAGGATGCGGGCGCGGTCTGTGATGGCGCGTGGTGAGGGCGGCAAGGCCATATTCATTGCGAAGGACGAGCACCGGCTGCCGAACTATCTTGAGGCCCGTGCGGCCGGGAATGGAGGGAAGTTCCCGCCGGCAGCGACCGCTGCGCCGCGCCGTGGCTGGTACTTGGGCGACGAACTCCGAAACGCGAAGACATCGGTATGGTTTACTTGCATGTGCAGCTTTGATTGCTCCGGGTGCGTCCACAGCAGTGTCCCCACGCGACCATTGCCGATGGGCAGACCGCGCTCGGTCTCCAAGCCGCCTAACGGCACCTTGAAATCCAGGTCGGCCTTCGACACCAACGCGGCGAAATCCACCGCCACCATGGTCCCGACCTGGGTCAACCGCCCGTCCGAGGCGGCCATGCCCTTCAACGGAAACATGATTGCCGCTATCACGACGGGAATAAGAAGATTGCTCATTCTTAACTCGGTGTCCTTCCCCTGCCCTGAGTTTGTCGCATGGGTGCCTTGGTGGTTCAAATTGTTCTCCTCATTTAACATAATTCTGTTTCCAACTTGGTGTGCTTTCATGCGTTTATCTTTCCCTAACTGCGGTGACTCCACCCGAATGGCATGCAGCAATTTATATCATAGTGATAGAAAATCCCGATCTCATAGTCCTGCCACCGCGCCTGCGCGGCGGTCGGCCGCGGCAGGGCATCGCTGGCGGTTTTGTCCTTGCCCTGGTCTGCCGCGTGCAGCGGGATGCCCGGCAGCAGCAGCGCGGCCATGGTGATGATTTTCAATTTGCGAATATTCCGGTCGTTCATAAGATGTTAGTCATTGGTGGTGTTTTCAGGAGTGGCGAAGGGTGAACCTGGTGAGCATTGTAGCGGCACTCTGTGAGCGCCGCTGGCGAATGATCGTTACGGCCGCACCTGGCCAGCGACGGTCACAGACCGCCGCTACAGAGCCGCGCATGGGAGCATTGTAGCGGCGCTCTGTGAGCGTCGTTGGCGGATGAGGAGTCCCACCGGATGGTGAAGAATCGTCATCGGCCGCACTTGGGCATCGGCGGTCATAGACCGCCGCTACAGCGCTCCACATGGATGGAGCTGCAATCCGACTCTTGACGTGATCTGGTGTGGAGGTATTCATTTGTCTAACATGTTCGTCACGTCCGCCTCACGCGATTTCGGTGCCACTTTCAGCGAGACCACCTTGCCGCCGCGCAGTTCGCCCTCCACGGTGGTGTTATAGAGCGCATGCAGCTTGAAGTTCACGTCCCAGTCCTTCGGCCAGGCGGGGAACAGATAGATCTTCTTGCCGACCACCTGCAAGAGCATCGCCTGCAGGGCCGTCATCGACACGCCGCCGTGACTTTGGTCGGCAATCCCGACTTGGACGGGACCCCAGAACGCCGGAAAGCGGCTGCCGGGATCATGGGTTGCGAAATTCGAGGTGACCATTCTGGCCGCCTGTTCCGCCTTGCCCACGAATGCCACCTGGATGGGATTGAGCCGCCAGCCGCCAACCCTGCCTTCTAGCGGATAGACGGGGCGCGGCTGGGCCGGCGAGTATTTTTCAATGCTCCGGAGACCGATATCGAAGTCCGGACATCCAAGCGCGTAGAGCCTGTATGGGAAGATCGCGTGGAGTTCCGGCATCTCATCGCCCTGGCGGTCCTTGCACACCTCAGCCGCAACAAGAATCTGCTGGCCCGCCTCCCCGGTCATCGGCACCACCGGCAAGTCGGCGAGCGTTCTGGTCCAAGCGGCGTGCTGGGCGGGCGTGGTGGCCTTGGCCGGCAGCGCCAGCAGGCGCGGCAGGACATAGTGCAGTCCGGCGAGATCCGGCATCGGGTTCACCGCATTGTGGACCGACTCCAAGGCACAGGCCGGGTCCAGCCGGATCTTGCCCTTGTCGTCGCGCTTCCAATGCTGGTCGTAGAATGTAATCACGCCATCCGCGAGCGGCAGCACGGTGTCGCGCAGGTATGCCTCGTCACCGGTGGCCTCGCAGTAGTCGAGCATCTTAGCCGTCAGTTCCAAGCCACCATGCCAGAGCCAGCGGACATACTCGTTTTCCTGATAGGTGCCCCAGGCATAGACCGTCGCGGGGACGTAGATGCCTTCATGCTTGTATTGCAGCTTGGTGCGCTCCCTGGCCATCGGCACCATCGCACTATACATTTTGAACAGGGGCATCTGCAAGTCGTAGTCGCCGCTGCGCAGCATCGGCCCATACATCGTCGTCGCCGCGTCCAGGAACCAGTAGTTCGCGCCGTGATTCCGGCAATCGGCGTCAGCCAAGCTGTCGCGTTTCCTGCTATTGACCGTGAAGATCGAGCCGTCGTGTTTGACCGGGTAAGCGCCGCGGCATGCGGCCGCCAGCATGAAGCGCTGCAGGGCGTAGCCGCGGGTGACCAACTGCCCGGCGGGCTCGGCACTGATGGTGGGGCGGGGGTCGGCGGCTATGCCGTTGGTTCCGGTCAATTGCAAGTCATCGCGTTCCTTACGCCGCGCGGCCACCTGTTCCGCCGTGGCTGGCGCGTTGTCCTCCGCTGATCTAACATAGATCCAACTGCGGCTCCAGAAATCCTGCCACCACTTGCAATGCGCTTGCCAGGCCGTGTCCAAACCGGTCTTGCGCTCTGCGGCGACCATGCCGTTGAGTTTCTCCACCCATTGTTCCGCGGTGTCGGTTTGTGCGCCGAGCAGATGGATGGCAATATCCAGAACCCGGCCCGGTGCCGCGGACTTCAACGCCTGCGCCGCCTCGCCGGCATCGGCCGGGACCATGCCCTTGCCGCTGATCGCTCCGCCGAAGGTGTTGTGCAAAATCGGGTCATGCACCAACGGCAACAGGCTCTCCATGCCCTGGAGCTTCATAGTTAAAGGAACGATGGTCCCTTCATTGCGGTGATACCAAACGATGCGGTTGTCCTTCTGGGGCAGCACCGTGTCGGCCTTCTCCATGACCGGTCCGGTGTTCAACTGGCTGAGGTAGCCGATGTTGTCATTCTTCTGCATGTCGCAGTCGGCCGTGCGCCAGACATACAAGCCGACCTGCGCCTGCATGTCCTGCTTGGATTCCCCCTCGATGTGGATGACCGGCCGGTTGGCATCGACCCAGAGGCGGATTGTTGATTGCTGATTGCCGGTTGCCGATTGAATCTCAATGACTCCTTTGCGGATCTGCAACTCCTGGCGGAATGGCCGGGTTGCCAACGAAGGGGTCAGCCGCAGACGCACCTGGCCTAACTTCACCAGGCGTCCGCTATCGGTCCACGAGTCGGTCTTGGAAATGAAGAACACCAAGTCGCCGTTCTCCTCCACCCAGGCATTGAGGCCGATGTCGCCGTTGCCCAGTGGCATCGAGCCGCCGGAATCCTTGCTCGGGCTGTCCCACACCACGTTGCAGGCATCCAGCGGGTTGGCGGGTTTGGACTCTTTAACTTCCGCCGCACACATCATCGGACATAGGGCCAAAGCCATCCGGGCTGCTTTACTTAGGGTCATTGCTTTTGTTCTCATGATTCATCCCATATTTGTGAAAGTGGTTTCATATAGATGAGTTGCGCTATGGTTCAAGCGGGACGTTGGCCCAGGTCAGAGCGGCGATGCCGTTGGCACCGCGGATCAGACTGCCGGATTGCCCGTCCCAGTCCTTGCCGGAAAGGTAGGAAAGCGTCTTGGCGGCGCATGGCGCGGCCAACTGGAGTGTGATCGTGTTGCCATCGGCCTTGCCGCTGGTAATGGCCGCGACCACTCCATCCAGGTAGATCATGGCTTTCCACGCATCCTTCCACTCCATCGCTTGGCCGAAATCCAGGGCGATTTCACGCTTGTCGGCACTGATGAACCACGCACGCTTGAGGTTGGGTGCGGTGATCGCCTGTTGCGGGACCAAGCCATAGTTGTCCTGCTCGACCAGCGGCGTGATCAGGTGGGCGATCTGGGCATAGCCGTCCAAATCGAAATGACACAAGCGGGGACCGCTCGATCCGCTGATAATGCCCAAGGTGGACATGACCCGCAGGTTGGAATAGAGACTGGGCAAGGTCCGCTGGTATTCCAGCAACTGGTCGGCACCGGGAGTGCCGCCCATGGCGCAGGCACTGGGCCAAATCCGGAACATGTAATAGTGTTGGATGTTGGGGTAGTCCTGTTTCCAGGCGGCCGTCAGGGTGACGAAATCCTGCTGATAGGTTTGCCAACCGCCGCCCTGGTCGTTTTCGCCCTGATGCCAGAATATGCCGCGAATGCCATGCGTGAGTTTGGCCGCGGCCACCCGCGTCAACAGACAACCGTATATCTTGTATGGATTGCCATAGAAGGCGCCGCTGGTGTCATAATGATTTGCGGGGTTCGGCTGGTGATGCAATATGGGCGTGCCGCCATAGGCACCGTTGATGATACAAACCGGAATCCGGTGGTTTTCCACCAGGTTTTTGGCCAGCACCATGCCCCAGGCGCCGATCTGGCCGACACCATAGTCCGGTTGGCCCCAGATCCGGGTGCGCACGGCCTTGCACCAACCGCCATGGGTCGTGCCCTGATACTGGTTGCCAAAGCTGCGGATCCAGGTGCTGACGGGTGTCTCCGGGTCGATCGCCGGACCGTTGTTAGGACCGGTGGCCTCGGCGTTCGACTGGCCGTCGATGATATAGGCGTCGCCACACACCAGGTTTCCAACGGTTTCGATCACCGTGTCGATCCCGCTGTTGGTGGTGCCGAACTCCACCTTGTAATGGATCAAGCCCGGCTTGAGTTTGGCGGTCAACGCGTAGGACTTGTCCGCGGCGGGTTGCTGGCGTTCGCTGCTGATGAGCTTGTCATCGGCATAAAGTCTGAGGAACACTGACTCGGCGGCTCGATCCAACTTCCCGTTGTATAACAAAGTGCCCAAGCCCGTGTCGTCGCGGGCATAGAACTGGCCCGCCACCGGCTTTTCATCGGCTGCCGGCACGCGTTGCACCCAGGCCTCGGGCGTGGCGGGCTCTGTGACGACAATCTTGGTGGTCAGGGTGACCGGGCCGCCGCCGTTGTTGAGCACCAGCGTCACGGTCATCGGGCCGCTGCCTTGCGCGTGCAGCAGCCTCAACGTGCCGGCATCCGCCTGCTTGATCACCGCCACCCCCGCCACGCTCCAGGTGTAGCTGACGTCGGTGCCGCCGTTGGCCGCCAAGGCGTCCTGGTTCGTTAGGTCGGCTCGCACGGTCATGGTCTGGCGGCCATCCCAAGCGCTCGTCGAGGCCACCAGCGTGCATGCGGGGCTGGGCCCCACCGTCACCTGATAGGCCTGGGTGGTGCCATCCTCGGCGGTGACCGTGCAGGTGTGAGGTTTGGAGCAATTGCGCGGGGTGCCGGAGGCGGGCACCGCGCGAGCCCAGGGCGAGAGCGTGTAGGTCGGTGCCAGCGTGATCACATCGGTGCCCGGCGGCACATGCCACACGATGTTGGCGCCGGTGATGACGGCGGGCTGGTCCGGCAGCCCGAAGCTCACCATGTGCTTGGCGGAGGATTTGATAGAGCGGGTGGCGGCGGCTGGCGGCGAATTGGCACTTTCGCCCAAGCTGTTGACAGCCGACACCACGTATGAGCAGGCCGTCCCCAATACCGCAGTGGGATCTGCGTAGCTCGTTTCCGCAGCGGTGCCGAGCGTCACATAGCCGGTTCCGCCGGTGGTGGAGCGTTTGACGTGGTAGGTCACCGCACCGGACGATGCCGCCCAGCGCAAGTTGACCAAGCCCCCTGACGCCACGGCCGCCAACCCGTCCGGCGTGGCAGGCGGTGCCGGCGGATAGGCCGTGGTCAGGCCGTATTTGACTGGCAGATAGGTGCCCACCGCGGCTTCCTCCACCTTGGTCAATTCGCGGGTGTAAATCAGGATCTCGGCGATGTCGCCCTGCCAACTGCCGTGGTCGGATGGGCCACGGTCTTCGGTGACCGTGTTCGCCTGCACGTTGCCGGTGGTAACCAGCGAAACCAATTGATAGGAAGCGGCGGGCAGCGCCGTCTTGGTTCCGTCCACCACCGCACCCATCAGCTTGGTCGTGCCTCCGGTGATGAAAGGGTTGCCGTTACTGGTCCATAGCGGGCCGTTTTGACTGCCGCGATGGAAATCGATGCTGTGGTCGCCGCCCAGCAGGAAACTCACGCTGGTCAGGCCGGCGTTCTCCTTGAGCACCCATAACACGCTGCGGATGTTGGAGATGCGCGGAAAGCGGAACGAGTCGCCGCTGCTGCCGGGCGTGGCGAAGCGCACGACCGGCTTGCCATTGAGTTGGTTGCTCTGGTATTTGGGTGAGCCTCCCATCAATGCCGCGTGATTGTTTTGGCCCGACATGTCGGTCCAGGGGTTGACCTGCGCGCCGTCTGTTAGGTCCGTGAGTTGCGCCGCGTCCAGCCACAGCGCAAGGCCGTCGGTGACGCTCATGGGAATGGAGGGTGTGGCGGCCGGAGTCGTGGCGGCGCTCGCTCCGAGCAGCGCCAGGGACAGTGCGATGGAGGCGATCCGGTTGGGGGTCATTGGGTGGTGTCGATGGTTCATGGGTGAGGGTTGTTAGTCGTTTGGAAGTCGTGGAGGAAGTTCAAAGTTGGACCGCGGAGGTTAAGGGAAGAGAGAGGCGTGGCTGCCGCGTCCCGCGGCAGGCCGTGCTGGCGGCGTCCCGCCGCCAGGGATCTAACGGCAATTCGCCGGGCGCTCCGAAATCCGGGATCCTGCAACTGCGCTTCAGTGGCGCTGCGGCCGGAGGCACGCAGCCACGGCCTGCGGCCGGAGGCCGCAGCCACGATCCGCGATCCGCTATCTCTTCGGCCCGCCGCATTGCGCTTTCACCTTCACGAAGATATTGCCGTTGGCGGAGTGGTTTGGGCAACGGATCCTATTTCTTCTGCTTGAGGCCTTTCTGGTATTCCTCGAGCGAAAGCTTGCCATCGCCATTGGTGTCAAACTTGGGGAACCTGGCATCGGCCTTGGCGGCATTGTTCTTGCCGGTGAATTCTTCCTTGGACAGGAAGCTGTCGCCGTTGGCGTCCTGCTTTTCTTAAACACCGTTGCGGGCGTCTCGGCGGGTTTGTTTGGCTTGTTGCCGGCTTGGAGCGGCAGCGCGAGGACGAGACCCAGGCCGAGGGCGAGGAGGATGCTGTGTTTCATGGAATGGTGTTTGCTTGTTGTCATCCATATACGGGCCGCGGGGAGCCGGAGTTCGCCAAAATAGATGAAAAAAAGATTCGGCACGTGGCTGCCGCGTCCCGCGGCAGGCCGTGCTGGCGGCGTCGCGCCGCCATTAGCCCATGTGCAGGGCAAGGGGTGTCGCGCGGCGGCTTGCTCTTGCGCATTCCATGGGCAGAAGGGGGCCAGATGCCCCCACTCCTTGAAGCGCCACCCGCCCTCAAGGAGAGGCAGCGTCTCGCCGCCAGGGATCTAACGCCCATTCGCCGGGCGCTCCGCGATCTAGGATCCTGTATGTGCGCTCCAGTGGCGCTGCGGCCGGAGGCGCGCAGCCACGGCCTGCGGCTGGAAGCCGCAGCTACGGCCTGCGGCTGGAAGAAGCATTCAAGCCCTTGCAACCACAAGGAATTCTTGATTTTTCAGGAAAAAAAAGCAGCAAAAGCTTGACAAGCTGGCAAGAGTAGGACACACTTTCACCCACGGCAACCCCGTCCCCGCCAATGGCCAGCATCTACAAACGTCCCGACTCGGAAATCTATCAATGCCAATTTTACGTCAAGGATCCGGCGACCGGGGAGCTTTCCAAGGTGCGGAAATCCACCGGCAAAACCAACATGAAGAAAGCGCAGCTCACGGCGGACGAGCTGGAACGCGCAGCGCAAGGCGTGGTGCAAGCGGGGAGCGACCGGGCGCGACAGGCGAAAGCCATCTTTGCCGAGGTTGTGAGAGATGTTGAACGCGAGGTTCTCACCGCGCCTGCCGTCCGCAGGTATCTCTCGCAACTGCTCGCCATCGCCACGGGTGAAAAGCTTGAGTGCCACACGCTCGAATCATGGATTGCTGAATGGCTCCGCCGGAAGTCCCGCGATTCGAGCCCGGCGACGATGGCGCGATACAAGAGCCACACCGGGGCTTTCCTATCATGGCTTGGCGACAAGCGCCGCGTGAAGCCGCTTGAAAGCGTCACCAGCCAGGATGTTCGGAAGTGGAAGGAATCGCTTTCGGACGGCGGGCGGGCGGGCAAAAGCGTGCTTGGTTATCTCAAGGATGTTGGGGCCGTCTATCGCTCCGCCATGCGCGAGGGAATCGTGATGTTCAACCCCTGCGGCATGGCGATCGGTGACACCGACACCAGCGACAGCCACGAACGGCGACCGTTCACAACCCGGGAAATCGAATCGCTTGTTGCCGCCGCCCCGTCGGCGGAATGGCGGGGGCTTGTGCTTGCCGCCGCCTTCACCGGATTGCGCCTTGGCGACGCCGCCCGCCTGTCATGGGAAGCGGTGGACCTGGCAGCGAGGAAAATCACAGTCACCCCCAGCAAGACCAGGCGCAAGAAGCGGGTTGTTCGGATACCGATTCACCCGGACTTGTTGGCATGGCTCGAAGCCGCCCCCATCGCCAGCGACGACCCCGCCGCCCCGGTTTTCCCTACGCTGGCGAAAACGAAAGTGGACACCTCCAAGGGGCTTTCCGCGTCATTCGTCGCCATCATGGCCGCCGCTGGCGTGGACCGGGGCAAGCCGTCCCGCGTCATCGGCGAGGGGCAGGCAAAGGGAAAGGGGCGCGTGACATGGGAACGCGGGTTTCACAGCCTGCGGCACTCATTCACAAGCTGGCTCCGCAATGCCGGCGTGAGTGAAGAAGACCGCATGGACTTGACCGGGCACAGCTCACGGGAAAGCCACAAGATTTACAGCCACGCCAACGAAGAAGCGGGGCGCAAGGCTATCGAAAAACTTCCGAGACTCAAAACAGCCAAGCCATGAAACCAACACAGCACGAACTCGCCACCATCGCCGCCGCGCTCACAGGGACCGCCACGCCCGCCGATAGGGTGAACACCGCCCTTGCCATCTGGAACGCCGCAGGGGCCGCGCTACGGCCGCCAACACCGCCAGCGTCCGGCGGGTTTGACGACCGGCGCGAACTCGCCGAACTGCTCAAGGAACTGCTTCCGGTCAAGAAGTCTGCTGACCGTCTGAAATTGTGGCGGGATTTCCTGCCATGTCTCGTACGCCGCCGGATGGCGCAAAGCAACGCGGCATCACAGGCACAAGCCGACCGCGTGGGCGGGGTTTGCCAATCGCCTGAATTTACCGATTGTGAGATTGCCAAGTTTGCAGAGGAAACCATGACTAGCCATCGCACCCGGGGCTTGCGCTACGCGGGCGAGATTGCCGACTTGTTCCAAGAGTGGAACGCGGCACGCGAGGCAGGAAATAAGACCGCCAGAGCGATAAAAGCCGCAAAATCCCGCCATTCCGAGAAATATCCCTTTGAGCCTGACAAACCCGCGAAAAAAGGACGCAAGCAACCCACGGATGGATAATAGAATCGAGGGTGAACGCGCAAGCATTAAAACCGGGGGCGCAAGCATAGGAACCGGGGGCGCAAGCATAGGCGGGGCAGCAAAAAACGGCAAAAGCCGTGTGCTACCGCTTGGGCATGGCAAAGCTAACAATTACACAGGAATGGGGCGACGAAAAGCGTGTTTGCGCTGAAGTCGGCATCACAAGAACGCCGCTCTACAATCTCCGAAAGGCTAACGCAATCCGTTCGTTGTCCCTGAAAATCGGGGGGGCGAAGTATGGCAAGCGTTTGTACCACCTCCCGAGCATTCGCGAGTTTCTCGCCAAGCTCGAAAGGGAACAACTCGAAGGGGAAAGGGCCGCCAAGTGAAACCACCAGACCCTAACGAAAAAGCCCCGGCCCGCCTTGGAGTGACGGACGCGGGGAGGAATCAGGAACGCCCGAACAATACCGCGCCGGCCGAAGTTGGCAAGCGGAATGTTTTCGACGATGGCACGCTCGAAGCCATGCGCTGCCGCCTGCCCGAGTATCTCGCCGCCCGTGGCGTGGAACTCACCCGGCAAGGTGCCCGCCTTGTGGCGCGGTGCCCGGTGCATGACGACACAAGCCCGAGTTTCGCGGTGTTTCCCAACGGCAAAAACTGCGGGTGTTTTCCGTGCGATTTCCAAGGCGATGTTTTCGCCGTCTCGCAATGGCTAGGCCGCGCAAGCACCTTCCCCGAGGCCGTTGCAGACGTTGCCGCCACGTTGGGCGTGTATCTGTCACAGGGACACGCGCAAGGCCAGCCACGGGCACCACAGGCACCGCCACGGGCCGAGCGCGAGCCCGAGGTGCCTTTCACCTTGTCACCCGGCGACCGGCAGAAAATCCACGCCGCGCGGCTGGCGTTCTCCGATGCGTTCGACGCTGGCGGGATTGACCCCGAGGCCGCCAAGTTGGGATTGCCGCCGTGGGTTTTGCGATGGGCCGCGATGGGTGAAAGCGGGCTTGGCTGGTGGCGGGGGCGCTTGGCCTATATCTACCCCCAGGGATTGAAGCTCAGAAACCCCGCAGGCCACGAGCCGCGCTTCCAGTGGGAATGCGGGCGGGCGCTGGCACCGTGGCGTTTCGAGTGGGTTAGGCCCGAGACTCAAACGGTTTTTTTGAGTGAGGGTGAATCCGACACGCTCGCACTCATCGCCGCTGGACTCGAAGCCGATGGCACCGCCGCTTGCGTTGCGGCGCCGGGAACGAACTTCAGCCGTGAGTGGGCGCCGATGTTCGCAGGCCGCAAGGTTGTCTTGTGTTTCGACAGCGACCCGCCAGGCATGACCGCCGCCGCCAAGGTTGCCGGATGGCTCGCAGGCCATGCAACGGAAATTCTAACTTGGAAAGGGCCGAGGGCATGAGCAAGGCACCAAAAGACTGTAAGGACGTTTTGCAGCAAGACGGCCCGGAGGGATTGAAAAACGCGGTGACGATTTACGCAACTCGCATCGAGCCCGACCGCCCGACCGAGGCGCAACCGAAACCTGTTGAACCCTTCCCGCTCACCTTGGCCGGCGAACTCGAAGGAATTGCCGAGGCCGCGGATTTTGTCGAAGGACTTCTGACCGCTGGCGGGGCGAGCGTGGTTTACGGTGCGTCTAACTGCGGGAAATCATTCTGGGCACTCGACCTTGCCGCCTGTGTGGCCAGTGGCCAGCCGTTTCGGGGTGACTTGGAATGCGAGCAAGGATGCGTGATTTACGTCGCCTTGGAAGGCACACACGGCGCAAGGAACCGTATCGAGGCGCTGAAGCGGGCGGGCAAACTGCCCGACGGGGCACCGCTCTATCTGTGTTTCTCGCCCGTGAGCCTGCTGGAGCTTGGTCATGCTGGCAGACTTGCCGCCAGCGTGACCCAGGCCACCAGTCAAAGCGGCTTGCCTTGCCGCTTGGTTTGTCTCGACACCTTGGCCCGAGCGATGGCCGGTGGTGACGAAAACGCCGGAAAGGACATGACTCTTGCGGTGCAACAGATTGACGAAATCCGCGCCGCCACGGGGGCGCATGTCCTGACCGTTCACCACTGCGGGAAAGACGAAGCCCGAGGGGCGCGCGGGCATTCCTCGCTCCGCGCCGCGATGGATACGGAAATCGAAGTTTCACGGCCCGAGGGCGAAAGCATTTCAACCGCCCGCATCACGAAGCAAAGGGACATGCCGACGGGCGAGCCAATGCCGTTCACTCTCGACCAGGTACAACTCGGAACCGACCGCAGGGGCAAGCCGATCACGAGTTGCCTTGTGCACCACGAGGATTCAATCATGGCCAGCACCCATGGCAAGGCGGGGCGCAAGGTCGAGGTGCAACCCGAACGCCTGCTTGAGCTGCTCCCGCAACTGTCAACCGTGGCGTGGCAGAAGCAGGCGGACAATGAAATGGGAGTGCCGAAATCGACCTTTTACAGGCACTTGGAGAAGCTGAAAGCCAAGAACGCGGCAAAACAGTTAGAGAATGGGAGGTGGGACCGTGCAAGACCTTGACAAATCAATGAATTCCCACAATCCCAGAATAGTCCCACAATCATTTCGGGACCAAACGGCAAAGTTGGTCCCACAATCCCACATATCTTTAGATTGTGGGAGTGGGACCAACCGGGGATTTGAGACTGGCGAAAATGCAGACCCGCTAGCCCATCCGAACGTCCGCCGCCTGCTCTTGTCAGAAGCCGCCAGCCGCTATCTCCAAGAGTCGGGTGAGCAATGCTTCACCATCATCGGCAAGTCCAGCTTTCCCGCATGTCCGGGCCGATGGGCGATCTACTTGAAACCCGTCCCGCCTGCCGTCGCCGTCGCCGCATCCAACGTCATCCTTGGCACCCATCGCGCCGTCCGCATCAAACCCGCACCGACCAGCACCGCGCCATGACTGCCAGCCCGACAACCGCCAGCACCGCCACGGGCACCCGCCACGCTGCCGCCACGGCCACCGCGCCAGCTTCGCCTGTGATAGTGCCAGACACCAGCCACGGAGCGGCACGGGCGCATGGACGGCCCGGCGAATTTCTTAGGTTCTCCCTGGGCAGGGAGGCGGGAAGTGTCCCGTCGCTCGGCGAAACCCTAGCCAACAAAATTTTCAGTTTCTCCACACCTAACAGATGAAAAAGACAACCGCCACCACCGCATTCACCGTCGCGAAATTCGCCCAACTTTCCGGGCAAGACCGCCACGAACTCGCCGCCCGCCTCCAAACCGCCAAGGCCCGGCCCGCCGGGAAGTCTGCCGGTCAAGGCGCGGACTTGTTCAGCTTGCGCGACCTCGTCCGGGCCGCCTGCACCTCCGGCGAACTACACGCCGCCCGCCTGGCGAAGATCACGAGTGAGACGTTGCGCTTGGATCTTCAAAACGCCAGAAGCCAAGGTGAGCTGGTCGAGATCGGCAAGGTTACCCGGCTTGGCCAGCGAGTCTTGATCGCCGTCCGCAACCGCATCCTCGCCTTCCCGCTGACAGACGACGAAAAAGACGCCTGCTTGCGCGAGCTGCTCGCCCTAAAAGACATGGACTGGTCCCGTGACGCATGAGCGAAACTTTCCCTTGCAAGCCGTGTTGTATTACTGTAATACCACCCCGCAACCTTATGACAACGCCAAGCACCATCCCTCCCGCCATGACCGAAAGCCAAGCCTTGAGAGCTTGCGACCTCCCGGCGACCAAGCGCCAATGGCTCCGCGAGCAAATTCCTTCCGTCGAGGTGGGGGGCGGCCGGATCTATGATGCGCGACAGGTCACCGAGCTACGCCTGCGGCTTGACCAGGCCGCACTGACCAACCGCGCCGTGCAAATTCCTTCCGGCAATGTGCCGCTCTTCACCCGCTGAAAACTCTCCGTTAGACTAACCGAACACACTGACACCATGAACACCACCACCACCGCCAGCCCTAGCCCGTATTCCGTGCCAAACATCATTTGCGGCAACAATGACCCGCTCCGCGCCATGCGCCGCTCCGCTCTAACCGAACTTGTTGGAAAGGAAGCTGGCGGGACTTGCGAGTTGATCTTCCCGAACCACAGGAACCTGGCGCACAACGCCAGCAAGAGAGACCTCGAGTTTTCCGGCAGCGTCTTTGACGAGGCCCGGCCCGTGCTCATGTTAGAGGATGAACTTCGCCCGCACTCTAACCTTATCAAAGCAGGCGCCAGAGTCCTTGACCTTGGCCCGAGTCCGCAAGCAACCCAGCTAACATCTATCGACCCTGCCCTGTTGGCCGGATGGGTGAACACCCCCGAGCTTGCCGCCACAACCCCCTTGTGCGTTTTGACCCCGTGGCGGTTGAGCTGCTTGATCAACTTCTCCAAAACACTCTTGAAAATGCAGCCCGATCTAACGATTCCTTTCGTTGAACGGCAGATTTTCAGCGCCATGGCCGGCGAAATGGAACGCGCCGCGCTGCTTGGCACCGGCACCAACGAGCCGGTCGGACTTCTGACAGAGCCGCTGGTAGTGACGCTGGACCTCCCCGTCGGTGAGGCCGCATTTGCCGAGGCGGAACAACTCATTTCCGAAGCGTACCTTGAAAACTCTATCCACGTCCTGACCAGCCCGTTAGTTCGGAAGAACCAGCGTTCGTTACAGCGCGAGCCCAACGTGTGGGGCGACCCGCTGCCGCGTAGCGTTTCCCCGCACCTCGCCACCGCTGGCAACAACGCTGGCCAAATTGCCGTTGTCGGCAGTTTCCCCGATCTGATTATCGGGACTTGGGGCGGCATCAAGCTGCAATCTAACCCCTACAGCCGTTCGCCCGAGGGATTCATCAGTGCGCTGGCGGAAATCTGGGTTGACATCATCAGCTTGAGAACCGGCAGCTTCAAAATCATCAACCCCGCCACGGTTCTCTAACCCTAACCACCTGCCACAATGCTATCTCACGGAACACTCTATCCGAAGTCTTTCGAGGTTGACCAAGACATCCGCCGACAGCTTATCCGCATCGCGCCGCCACGAAAGACACGCCCCCCGGCTTGGCCGGTCATCCGCACCGGCAAGCCCCAGATTTTTGAACTCACCCGCGACAAGGCCGGAAAAATCACCAAGGTTTTTCAGCACCTTCCCTTTCCCCGCTCCGGGGACGCCGACGATCCTGGGCACAGATATGATGCCATCGTGATAGTAAAGGCATGCCGCATTTTTGGAACTGAGCTCGAAAAAGGATGCGTGTTGGATTTGGCGCCTTACGCGGCAATGCAACTTCTGCGGGAAAACTCGGTGCAAATTCTGACCGAGAGAAAGCCGTGATCTATCACCTTTTCAAAATCGGCACCAGCCAACCGTTCCTCGTCCAAACCCGTGGGCTTGACGGCGGAATGATCGATGCCCAGGAATTGGCAGGCTATCGAGCCCGCCGGCCCTTGTCGGCACCGGGGGGCACGCTGCCGGCCGGTAGCATCCTGATCTTGGCACCCGACGCCGCCGGCCGCATGTTGGGCGCTGGGTCGGTTGAACGGGTTCAACCGCATCGAATGAGTTTTGAGAATTTCCGGGGAGGGAAGGCCGTGGCGGAAGCCGCTGCCTTCCCGGCGACGGGGCAGGGCCGAAAGCCCGAGACCGCCGCCGCGCCCGTGTGTGTGTGATAGTGAAATCGGTTCCATGGTGAACCGCTGGCAGGTTCCACACTGCCAGCGGTTTTTTCGTGCCTGTGGTGAGCGTGGACACGTCGCAGGGAACCGGGTGGACGTGGACAGCGGGACGGGGTTTCGCCTCGCCCGCGTGCGCGAGGTGCGACAAAAGCCGGTGACAGCGCGTTACCAGCTTTTACGGTTTCGCCTCGCCCGCGTGCGCGTGGGGCGACTACGGACAGACCTTTGTCAGAAATCTGACAAAAGACCTCGCCCGCGTGCGCGTGAGGCGACTGGTGGGAGGCGGAGTAACGTCCTGTAACTCCGCACCTCGCCCGCGTGCGCGTGGGGCCGCCTGTCATGCCCCGATCTTCGCCCCGCCCGACCAGGCACCCGCAGGCAATCCCCCCGCCGTTGCAAGGATTCAAACGAGTGTTTCGGCGACCAGGTAGCGACCCGCGGGGGGCATCGCTCAGGAATTGGCCCTGCTTTGAGCGATAGCGTAGCGGCTTGAGGCCAGCGACCCCCAGGTTTCGGCAGTGACCGGCGACGGCACCGGGCACGATGGCGGGGAGCACGATGGAACCGCAGGGACCGGGCACCGGGCACGATGGGAATCCGCAGGCACCGGGCACCGGGTGGACATGCCGAGGGCACCGGGGCGGAAGTCCATGCGACCCCAGGGAAAAAAAGCCGAAGGTTTTGATAGGGACACGCTTTGGGGCACGGTTGTGATTTTCCAATATCACAAGTCGCACACCAGCAACGTGTTACGCATTCCATGGCTCGAACTGGAAGCCGCAGCTACGGCGCAAGCCACGCCCCCCTTTACCTGCCTGGCGGATCGATCAGGACGGCGGCTTCGCGCAGGAGTTGGCGGGCGTCGATCCAGTTGTACCAATAGCCTTCGAGCGGACTGTCCAGAATCAGCG
>JAPLUI010000160.1 GCA_026397725.1 Verrucomicrobiota bacterium
CCATGAGTGCGTGCCGAAGGCTCTGTTCATGGACGTTCCTTCCGCTCGACGACAGGAATGTCGTCGCTCCCTAACGGGCCTCCTCGGAGCCAAGTTACTCGGGAGGGGCGTGCCCGCCGCGAGACGGACCGTGCCTCATGGGAACCCCGCTGCTCTAACGGTTTAGCCACAGCGGTGTGGCGGGCTGTGCCCTTCCCACCGCACTCCAGACTTTGGCTCGCGCCTGGGCAGGTGCGGGTATGGAGTGCGGTGGGAAGCGCAGCGCCACACCGCTGTGGCTAAGTCCCGGCACCCCCGGAAGGTGCCAAGACATGTTCCGGAATTCATTGCCAATTCCTTGTCAATTCAAGGTCCAGCCCAGGAAGTGTGAACCGGATCGTCGGCACCAAGGGCAACGCGATGGTGCTCCTGTGCAAAGATCCGCCATGGGCCCGCCCAAGCCATCCGGATGCGAGCTTGACGTCGCGTGCCCGGTCCCCTACTTTCAAAACCAGCCATGAAAAGCACCGCCCTATTGTCCCTGCTGGCGTTCGTCAGCCCCTTGTGTGCCGCCCCCATCGATGACGCTGCGGCGTTGTTGCAATCGAGCAAATTCCCGGAGGCGGCGGCCGCGTTTGCCGCCTTGCCGGCGGCGGCCGGAGAACCCGGCCAGGCGGCGTATCTCAAGGCGCTGAGCCTCCACCTGGCCGGTCGGCAGGACGAGGCGATCACGGCGGCGGGAGCGGTGCCGGCGGATTCGCCATGGGAACTCAAGGCACGTTTCCTCACGGGGGCGGCCCTAACGAAGGCGAAGCAGCACCAAGCGGCCGAGGCGATTTACGCGGCGGCGGCGGCCCGCGCGTTTTCCCCGCAACGGCGCGATGCGCTGGTCAAGGCGCTGTTGGATTTCGCGGACGAGGCGGTGACTCCCGTGGCGGCAGGCGAAGTCACCCCGCCACAGCCGGACTGGAAGAAGGCCGCGGCACTCTGCGAAAAGGTCCTCGATATGCCCATCACCGCCGAACTGCGGGCGGAGGTTCTGTTTCGCAAGGCCATGCTCTATCACCAGGCCGGCATCCACCAAGCGGCGGCGGACACGTTCAATGCCTGGCTGCTCGCCTGCGATCCCGAGTGGTCGCTGCCACTCGGCCCACACCGGAAAAACACCAGCGCCAAACTCACCGGCAAACCGCGAACCGAAGCCCGCTTGTACCTGGCAGAGCATCTGCTGGCACTGCGCCGCACCGGCGACGCACGGGCGGTCACCGTCGAATTGTTAGCCATGCTCACGGCGCTGCCCGCCGCTTCGGCGGACCAGGCGCTGGCCGGCGACGCGGCGTGGTTGCAGGTGCGGACCTACGCGCCGCTGCCGCCAGTCCGGGAACCGCAGCGACAGCAAACCGGCAACAATCAGCCGAATCAGGCGCTACAGAGGCAGCAGGCGGCGCAGGGCGAAAACGATCCGTTCGACAATTCGTGGCTACCGGCGCAGGGCGAAGTTGATCCTTTCGCCACTCCGGCGCAGCAAGCGGCGCGGCGCGAAACCGGGCCTATCAACAATCCCTCCCGGCAGTTTGCGAATCAAGTGCCGTTTCCCTCGCGCGGACCTAACCCCGCCTACGACGCGGCCGACCATCTGGCACAACTCCGCGCGTTTCTAACTAACCATCCCGCCCACCCGGCAGCCCCGCTCGCGGCGGAAGCGATCGCCCACACGCTCGACCGCGATGGCAAGGACGCCGAAGCCATCGCCGCCTGGAGCGATTTCATCGAGGCCAAGGCCTTCAAATTTGACGCCAATGCCGCAGCCAACCGCAAGCAGGACACGAGCAGCGGCCTGACCCCGGCGGAGGCGCTGGCCCGCCGCCAGCAGGCGGCGGCGTTCCGCATCGGCCAGCTTCACAGCAAGCAGCGGCGCTATGCGGAGGCCATCGCCCAGTGGCAGCAATACATCACCGCCTGGCCAAACGGCGCCGAGTGGCAACAGGCGCAAAGCGGAATTGTGGATGCCGAATTCTTGACCGGCCTAACCGCAGTGGCGGCAGGCGATGAAACCAAGGCCCGCGAGGTCTTCGACGCCTTCCTCTCCCGCTATCCGCTGGATGCGCGGGCGCGGCAGATTCTCTTCATTTTCGGCCAGACCCGCTACGCCGCCGCGCAACAACTCAAGGAAGCCAAAGCCGCCGCGGATCTAACGGCTGCGGAATTCCAGCAGGCGATCGACGCCTGGGCGCGGCTCATCGCCAAGTATCCCGCCACCGAGGAAGCCTCGCTTGCGCTCTACAACACCGCGCTCATCCTGAGCGAGGAGTTCGGCCGCCTGGAGGACGGCCTGGCCGCCTTCAAGCGCGTCACCTGGGGCAAGTGGGCCGAGCCCGCCAAACGCCGCGTGGAACTGCTCAACAGCAAGTCACTGGCCGTCGCCTCCGAACGCGCGTTCCGCCTGACGGAAACGCCGGCCGTGAAGGTCAGCGTCCGCAACATCGAGAAACTCAAGGTCAGCCGCTACCCGCTCGATGTGGAGGCGTTCTTCCGCAGCCGCCACCGCATGGATGCCATCGATCTGCTAGACATCGACCTCATCGCGCCCGAACAGACCTGGGAAGTGCCGGTGGCCAACTATGCACGCTTCCGTTCGATCCAACAGGAAATTCCGATCGAGTTCGCGGCCGGCAAAGCCGGTGCGTGCATCGTGCGGGTGGATGGCGACGACTGGCAGGCCACCACGCTGGTGGTGCGCAGCGACATCGAGGTGCTGGTGGAATCCGCCCGCCGCGAAGTGCTGGCCTATGTCATGAACGGCTCTGACAAGAAGCCGCTCGCCGCCGCGAATGTGCTGGTGAGCGACGGTGAAAAAATCATCGCCACCGGCCTAACCGGCACCGACGGGGTGTTCCGTGCCAAGCCGGAGGGCATTGAAAAGGCCCGCAGCGTGCGCGTCTTGGTCAGCACCCCGCAAGGCATGGCCGGCAGCTTTCTATCACTGGAGGGCATGAGCGTGAGCACGGTGCCGGAGAAAATGGCGCGGGTCTTCTTCGACCGCGGCAGCTATGCGCCAGGCGAGCAGGTTGGTTGGCATGCCATCCGCCGCGACGTCAAGGACGGCACGTTCCAAGTCCCGGTGCCGGGCGAGGGCTGGAAATGGCGCGCGCAGTTGCCCAATGGCCGCTTGCTCTATGAAGGCCCGGTCACCTGGAGCCCGCAGGGGCTCTGCAGCGGCGAATTCACCCTGCCAGCAGCAGCTTCAGATTCGTTAGACGGCGACTACCGGGTGCGGGTTTTCAACGACAAGGAAAGCCTCCAGGCGAACTTCACGGTCGAGGTGGCCGGCGGCGTGCCACGTGGCCGCATCGACGCCACCACACCCACGAATCAGGCCTATTTGCGCGGCGACACCATCACCGGCGCCTTCACCGTGAGTTGGTCCAACGGTCTTCCGGTCAGCGGCGAACGCGGCATGCTGACCTTGCCGGATGGCACGACCAAAGATGTGCTAACGGATTCGGCGGGACGGGTGGCCTATGAATTCGCGGCGGCAGCCATGAAGCCGGGCAGTTACGCCATCACCCTGGCAGTGCCGGCAGCAGAGGTCATGCATGCGCTGGCGCTGCGCATCGTTGAGTTTGAATACACCGCGCGGTTTGAGCGGCTGCCGGAACTGGCGCTCGCCGGCGAGCCGTGCGACCTCAAGGTGAAGGCGGTTGGCTATCGCGGCGAGGATTTCGCCACCCCGTTGCGGCTCACCATCCTGCGCCGCGAGCCCGCCAAATCCGGCCGGGTCCTCGAAGGCGTGCCATGGATCAGCGGGTTCACCAATCAGCCTAACGACACGCTCCTCGCGGAACATGCCCTGCAAACCGCAGCCAGCGGCGAGACCACGCAAAGTGTGACCCTGCCACAGCCGGGCATATATCTGTTGAAACTGAGCGGCAAGGACCGGCAGGGGCGCGACATCACGGCGGAAACCACCCTCCGCGCCGTCGGCGGCGACGCCGATTCCAAACTGCGACTGCTGGCCGACCCCGCCGATCTGGTCGTCGGCCAAGCACTCAAGCTGCGGGTGCAGTCGGGCTCCGCCCATCCGTTTGCGCTCGTCACCGTCCATGCGCAGGAATTCTTCAGCCATCAACTGGTCGCCTTGCAGGCCGGTGCCAACACGCTGGAAATCCCCACCGCCGCCGCCTACACGCCGAACTTCCGGGTGACCGTCGCGGCACTGGATGGCCGCCAGGTACACTTGGCATCGCGGCCGTTCGAGCTGCGCGGCGGATTGAAAGTATCGCTCACGGCTACTGGCCCGGGAGCTGCGGACTATACCGTACAGACCACGGATTTGTCAGGCCAGCCGGTCGCCGCGACCGTCTTCACCCGGGCCTGGGATCTAACGGATGACGCGTCCTTCAAGCCGGCGGGCCGGGTGGTCATTCCCGCCCGCTCCACGGGTCTGAGCCTCGAGAGCAGCGTCACCTTCTCGCACCCGGGCACCTCCCGCAAGCTGACCCATGGCGCCTACGCCGCCGCCGTCAATGACCAGATGCTGCTCAGTGGTATCCAACAGGCGGAAATCAGCCGCAACTCCATCGACTCCATCCTGCTCAACAAACACCGCGAGTTTCTCTCCTCGAATTACTTCCTGCTCGTGAACAGCGCCTCCAAGCGCGGCGTGTTCGTCATCAATCCGGGACTCAAAGCCATCCAGCAGGACGCGCTGGGGGTTGATGTTAGAATCGACACCAAAGGGGTGCCCGACATCACCTTGAACGCTGACCGCAACGAGGCCGAGCGCAAGGCGAAAGCGACCGCCGCCCGCCCGCAACTCGCCGGGCCGGAGGTGGCCCGCGCCACACTGAAGCTCGCCAGCGATTTCGCCACCGATGCCAGCGGCGCGAACAAGGTCGCCGGTCTAACACAACCTGCCAGCGGTACTGCCATCGTCGCCTGGGCAGTGGACGGCACTTCCCTCATCGCCGCCGATACGCTGGTCATCCCCGCTGCGGAGAAACTGTTAGTCCGTGCGCTCCTGCCGGAGTCCCTGACGCCGGGGCAGGCCTTCAGCATTCCCGTCTGCGTCACCAACCGCGGCAGCGAGCCCACCGCCGGACTGAGCGCCGAATGCACACTCCATGGCGTGACGCGCAAGCTGCCGCTGGCCGCGCTGGCACCCGGCGCGCGCAGCGTCACCTGGCTGGAAGAACTCAAGGCTCCCGCCCAGCCGGGCACCACCGAGGTGAGCATCGCGGTCGGTGGCGTGACCTGGCGCGGCAACCTAAGCACTCGCGACCTCACGGTGCCCGTCATCCTTCCGGCCGGCGGCTTGTTTGCCCAGGGCGAGCGGACGCTAACACTGCCAGTGGCGGATGGCGTCACCGGGTTCCGCTTGGTCAAGGCGCTGGATGTGGCGGCGTTTGCAGGTGCCTCGCTCAACCCCAAGGGCGAGGCCAACGACGCCAGCGAGCCACAGAATGCCGCCAGCGCGCTGCTGCAAGTGCTGGCCGCCCTAACCAACGCGCAAGACCCCGCGACCAAGACCGCACTCCAATCGCGCCTGGCGACGCTCACCGCGGAACTCGCGGTGACCGAACACGAAGGCGGCGGTTGGTCGTGGGAGAATATCGAGATTTCGCCGGGACTGCTGACGACCGCCTTCACCTGGCGGGCCTTGCTGGAAGCCAAGGCCGCCGGCGTGGTGGTTAGCGACATGCTGCTGAAACGCACCGCCGCCTTCGTGGCGGGCCGCTATGGCGGCATCGGGACGACTGATTTCGAGCGCAAGGCCGTGGTCCTGCAGGCGATGGCGGCGGCGGGCAAGGCGGACTTTTCACTGCTCAATCCGCTCTATCGCGTTAGAGAATCCCTCACGCCGGTGGCGCTGGTGCGCCTCTGCGCGGCATTCATCCATGCGGGACGAGACGACGAGGCCAAGGACTTGCTCGCGCTGGTGCTCAAGACCGGCACCGTCGGCAAGACGCCAGACGGCGACGACACGCTGTATTGGCCGGGAAGCAAAACGGTGGCCGGGCTCAATGCGCCGGAGGAAGCAACCGCCGCCGCCCTGTGGTGTACCGCCAAACTCAGTCCCGCCGCGCCGGAAGCCCGCCGCATCGCCACCTGGCTGCTCACCTCACAGGCCAGCACGCCCGGCGGTGCCACCCGCTGTCGCGGGCAGGTGATGCAGGCGCTCGCCGAGTACGCCAAGTCACTCCCCCGCACGGCCGCCGCCGATACCGTGGAAGTCCTCGCCGATGGCAAACCCATCACTGCCGGACCCGGTGACCTCCTCCCGCTGCCTGCCGATGGCAAGCTCACCGTGCGGGTGACCGGCACCGCGCCGGCCGTGGTCATCGCCGCTGTTGTTAGGGCCACGCCGCCCGACGATCCGAAAACCTGGGAGTACCCGACCATCGCCAGCCGCACCTATCTGCACGACAACTATATGTTAGGCGAAGCCCGGCTCGGCTCGGCGAGCACCTCGCCGGTGACGCAGGCGGCATCCGGGCAGTTGCTGCGCGTCGTGGTGAAGGTCGCCAACCATCCGGATGAAACCTGGCAGGCCCACGGCAACTTCCTGCAACTCGAGGAGGAGATCCCCGCCGGTTGCCTGTTCGTGGAAGGCAGCCTGAAGTGCAACGCCCAGGGCATCGAGCGAGTCGGCAACCGACTGCGCCTGCGCTATGGCCCCGGCACCATGGGCCACGTCAGTTACGACGTCATTGCACTCATGCCGGGAACCTGGACCGCGCAGGCCGCCGTGCTGGCCGATCCCTACGACCCCGCACGCTGCCGCCGCAGCACTTCTAACACGCTAACGATCCTGCCGCCCGGCCAGCCCGCTGCCGAAGCCTATGTCATGAACCGCGCCGAGCACCTGGAAGCGGCACGCCTGCTTTTCAATCAGAATCAGGGCGCGGAATGCCTGACTCATCTCGAGGCGCTGGTTGGCGGCAAGTTGACCCAGGACGAGGAACGCGACACCGCCCGCATGCGGCTGTGGATCCTCGCGGATCGGGAGGACGCTGATGCGCGGACGATGATCGGCGCATTCGAGCTTCTAACAGAACGGCATCCGCGGCTGGTCATTCCCTTCGAGAAACTGCTGCGGGTGGGCGCGGCCTACCGGCGGCTCGGTGAATTCGAGCGGGCGGCGACCGTCTTCCGGGCCGCGCTCGACGGCGCGTTTCTGGCCGACTCCGGGCTGAGTGTGGCGCTGGAGGATGCGGGTGACTTCACCGGCGGCGTGAATCTCCAGGAACAACTCTGGCGGCAATACCCCGACAGCGAGGACGTCATCGGCTCGCTCAGCGGCCTCGCCCAAAGCCTGAGCACCAAGGCACCGGAGGCGGAGAAACTTGCCGTGCGCCGCGGCCAGCAGAAGTTGGAAAAGAATGCCCTGCTGACCCGCAGTCGCGACCTGCTGGAGCGCTTCATCACGCTCTATCCGGCGGATGCGCAGGCGGATGATGCCGCGTTCAGCCTGGTCAATGTCTTCTTCTCGCTCAAGGATTATCCGGGGATGGTCCGGGCCGCCACCGCCGGCGCGGAACGTCACAGCACCGGGCCGTTTGCCGACAGTTTCAAATACATGGCGGCGCTGGGCTACTTCTGGCAGGGGGCCTTCGACCAGGCGCTCGCCGCCGCCGCACCGGTGGCCAACGGCGAAGGCAAGGACCGCGATTACGCACGCTATGTCACGGCCCAGGTTTATCACGCCCAGGGCCGGCCGGCGGAGGCCATTGCATGGTATCAGAAGGTCAGGACCGTCTATGAGGACGCCGCCCAGGCGATCGCGTTGTTTGAGGAAAAACGCGTCAGTCTGCCGGAGGTGACGATCTTCAAGCCCGGCGACGAGGTGAAGCTGACGCTCGACTACCGCAACCTCACGGAGGGTGCCGTGCAGTTATACAAAGTGGATTTGCTCAAACTCTATCTGCGCGAGAAGAGCCTCAGCAACATCACCCGCGTGAACCTCGCCGGCATCGCGCCGCAAGCCGGCGAAGCCTTCGCCCTCGGCGACGGCAAGGACTATGCCGTCAAACAAAAGGTGCTCCACCTGCCGGTGACCGCGGAAGGCGCCTATCTGGCCATCGTCCGCGGCGACAACCTCTTCACCAGCGGCCTCGTGCTGATTTCACCGCTCAAGCTCGAAGTGAAGGAAAGTCCCGAAGGCAGCGTGCGGGCGACGGTCACCGACGCCGCCACCGGCAAGGCGCTGGCGGATGCCGAGGTCAAGGCCCTCGGCAGTGACAGTCAGGAAGTCCAGAGCGGCACCACCGATCCGCGCGGGGTCTTTGAAGTCGGCGGCATCGAGGGCACCTCGACCGTGATCGTCAAGCAGGGCGACAACCGCTATGCCTTCCATCGCGGCACCCTCGTGCTGCAGCCTAACGAGCCGCCGCAACTCCCGCAGCAGAACGTCCCCTCGGCCGTCTCGCCGGCCACGCCCAAATCCGCTCCCGCCAAACGCAATGTGTTGGAAAAAGGTGAGTACCTCAAGAACATCGAGGAGTCCAACCAAGCCGTCCAGAAATCGCAACTCCAAAACTGGGAGACCAAGCGCCGTGCCAACAGCAAGGGTGTCGAGGCCAGCGATGTGATGAAGAAATAGTGATGAAGAAGTAGTTGCGGCTGCCAGCGTGGCTGCCGCGTCTCGCGGCAGGCCGTGTTGGCGGCGTCTCGCCGCCAGCTCAGCCGCTGCCCGTCCCGGCTAGTGCCTTGATCCCGGATGTCTAACCAATCACGTCCGGCCGGAACAGACCGCGCCTATTCGCATGCAATTCTGTCGAAGAAACCGCTTGCCTGGGTCGGATGGGAGCAGCGAGCAACCAAGGTGCTGGTCGATACCAATACTCTCCTTGAAGCACTGACGAAGCACGACCGCTTCACGTTCAGGCGGTGGCGGTGTTCCAGAACGTCCGGACGGCAGGGATCGATCTTTTCATCGGCACCCAGACGGTACGCGAGTATCTCGTGGTAGCGACGCGGCCCGTGGAGAACCACGGACTTGGCATGGGCGTCGAACCCGCCCTGGAGAATGTCGCCGGATTTGTCACGCGAACTTCCGTGAGGGTGGGCGGTCACCAGCAAGTGTTGTCATCGGCCGATGGCGTGGCAGTGGGACCGCCCCAATCGTCGTCAACTGGATTCCTGATAATTCGTCTGACACATAGTTAAGGTGGTTCTCACGTCGGAACCATCATCCTGCCGCGCCTCGATGTCCATTCCGCGCCGCGTAGCTGCGGCTTCCCAGCCGCAGGCCGTGGCTGCGCGCTTCCAGCCGCAGCGCCATTGGATCGCGAATGCAAGAGCGCGCCGCACCTCTCTTCATCTTCAATCCACGATCCACGATCCACTATCCACGATCTTCTTCCCCCATTCACTCCCGCACCGGCTTGAAATACCGTTTCGGAATCTCCTGGATGGAATAGAACCGCGTGACCGTGCCGCCGGTGCCGGCGATGTGCTCCTCCACCACCGTCCAGGCCCGCAAATCCGTGGACGACTCGATCCGGTAACTCAGTGCGGAACATTTTACTTCTTGAGCGGATTGTGCCAGCGGACGGAGGGAAACCGGGCGAAATCGCCGTCGGCGGAACACAGGGTGCAGTTGTGTTCCACAGCGAGCGCGGCCAGATGGGCATCTGGCACGAGATTGCCGGCCACCCCTGCTTCCTGCATTAGCTTGGATTGGCATCCACCAACTTCACCGGTAAGCCTCCCCTTCGCCTTGCGCCAGCAACTCGCCGATGTTGTCGTACGAAAGGCCGGCCTTCAGTCCCATCGGCACCGCTTGGGTGCGGTAGACCTTCGCGGTCTTAGCACGTCGGGCATAGGCTTCAAGCCCGAGGCGCAGCGCCTCGTTGACCAGCGTCTTGAAGGCGATGTTGTGGTCGGCGGCTTCCGCCTTGGCCCGCATCGCCACATCCGGGTCAAGTGTCAAGGTGGTTCTCACGTCGGAACCATCATCCTTCCTCGCCTTGATGTCAATTCCATTCCGCGCCGCGTAGCAGGCGGCTTCCAGCAGCATATGGATAGTGGATCGCAGATCGAAGATCGAAGATCGCAGATGCAAGAGCGCACCGCGCCTCTCTTCATCTTCAATCCACTATCCACTATCCACTATCCACTATCCACTATCCACGATCTTCTCCCCCCCTCACTCCCGCACCGGCTTGAAATACCGTTTCGGAATTTCCCGGATGGAATAGAACCGCGTGACCGTGCCACCGGTGCCGGCGATGTGCTCCTCCACCGCCGTCCAGGTCTGCAAATCCGTGGACGACTCGATCCGATAACTCTGACCCAGCGCCGAATCCAAGCGCACCTCCACCGCCGTGAAGATCTGCAAGGTCGCATCCGGCCGGCTGGCCGGGTCGTTCGGGAGCGTGCCGTGGTGGACTTCGTAGCCGTCCGAGAATCCGTCGCCGTCCGTGTCGGCGATGTTAGGGTCGGTCTGATAGGTGACGAGTTCCTCATAGTTCGTTAGGCCGTCGCCGTCGGGATCGCGGGAATCCTGGGTGAACACCGCGATGATCGTCTTGTCCGAGTCCATCGTGATCGTCAGCGGGTTGGCGGTACCGGTGGCGTCGCCGGTCCATTTGCTGAAGAGATAGCCGAGGTCAGGCGTGGCGGTGAGTTCGACCGGGGTGTTTGGCGGATACGACCCAGCTCCGGTCACCGTGCCATGCTCACTGGAAACCAGAAGTGTCATTCGGACGAGTTCGTTTCGGCTTATCCGCGCAATCCATCCTTCTGTATTGCCGTTGTGGCCACCGGTTCCTACTATCGCCGTGCCGTCGGCGGAAATTGCCCATGCCTCCGGCAGACTCCACCCGGTGAGGTCGATTTGCAGGTCTTCCAAAATCCGTTTGAGGCTCCTCATTCCATGGGTCCGATCCCAGACAAACGTTTCTTGGCCTGCATCGGTAGTTCCCCATCCGACGACAACCTCGCCGTCGTCACTGACCGCCAACGCGCGACTTTCGTATATGCCACCCGCGAGGTCTCCAAGTGCGCTGATCACGCCGTCGTCCCAACGACAGGCCTCGCCACGATCATACCCCAACCCAACAGTGGAGCTTGACGACGAACGACCAACGATGGTCCTACCATCGCCGGAAACGCCATTCGCCTGAGAAAAGAGCAGTCCGCCGGGCAGAAATCCAAGCCCGGTGATAACTCCGTTGTCCCAGCGACATGCCTCATAATGCTGTGACACGCCGCTAACGGCCCTACCGACTATCACGGATCCGTTTGCGTTGATTCCCTGACACCCATCATCGATGCCCCAAGGGGTGGTCCAAGATCCAAGGCTTGTGAACGACCATCCCGACCACTGAAACCCCTTAACAGCGGTGTAGTAATTGGGAACGAGCCACTCATTAAGTTGGGCATTTTGGTAGGCGTTGACCGAGACGACCCCGCCATCGCGACTTATTTTCGCGTAAGCTCCGGCTGAGGTGTAGCCTGCGGGAACTCCCAAAGGCGTCATGGTTCCGTTCTCCCAGCGGAATGGCTCAAGTGTTCTCGTCGAGCGGCTGCTGCCCACTACCACCGAGCCATCGGCGCTTACGCCTGACGCGCAGCTTCCAAAATCGCCACCAGGAAGTGAACCAAGGTCGGTCATCACTCCGTTTCTCCACCGGAACGCTTCAGTGCCGTTGGGGGAGACACTTGAACCGACTACCGTCGAGCCATCCGCGCTGACCGCCCAGACCACGCTGTCCCTTTTGCTGCCGGCCAAATCTCCGAGCCCTTCGAAGCTTGCGCCCCAGCCGACCGCTCCGAGGGCCATTGAGGCGGCAAGAGCGGGAACGAGTAACGTGCTTAGCGTGTCTCTTTTCATGTGCTTTCTTTCGGTTGATGTTTGCTTTTGCATAGAGTGAAGCAGGAAAATCGGCAAAGTCCTTCCAGGTGGACGGGGAGTTGAGAGAGTCGCACTACGTCGACCGCAACGGCCTTTGGCCGTCCCCGTGGGGGCAGCTTGGACATGCGCCGCCGCCTCCCCGGCCTTTCGGTCGGTTTGGCGGCAATGTTGCGGTCATTGCCGACCGCACAGTGCGAGGACTCTCACATCCTCATCCGCTGGAACGGACGGGAGCAGAAAACGAAATTTCCGGCGGAATGGCGAGCAAAATGTGGGCGGCGGCGATTTTTATCACACCCTCTGCGGTTTTCAGGATGGATTTCCCCACCCTTGACCTTGACACTTCGTGGAACATGAGTCAGAAGTGTCTCCGATGAAGACAGCAACGATCGGTGACCTTCGCAACGCGTTCCCCCGGCTAGCCCGGTGGATCGAGGATGGTGAATGCGTAGAAATAACCCGGTCGGGCAAGCCGTTCGCCCGCCTGGCACCCGCGCCACCTCCCGCCCCAGAAGCGGGCCGAATGCCGGACTTCATGGCCCGGTTGCGCGAGAACTTTCCTGCGGAAACACCGGGGATTGAACCTGTTACGGTGGTGGACTATGATCGTGGCAACCGATGAGTGCCTACGCCGATACCGGATTTGTGGTTTCCCTCTACAAGGTGGAAACGACCAGTGCCAGAGCCGCCGGCGTGATGGGACGCTTGCAGGCACCCGTCTGGCTTTCCCAGTTGGGGGAGTTGGAACTGCGGAACGCCTTTCATCTTGCGGTGTTCCGAGGGGAGTTCGACCGTGCGGCGGCGGCGCTCAAGTGGCGGTTGTTCCAAGACGATTTGCAGAATGGCGTTTTTGCGGTCCGCTCGATTCGGGCAGCGGTTTTGTTCGAAGGAGCCGCAGACTTGGCCGACCGCCACAGCGCCCGGCTTGGCACCCGCAGTCTCGATCTGATGCATGTGGCTGCCGCCCTTCACTTGAAGGCCGATGAGTTCCTCAGTTTTGACGAACGCCAGCGCAAGGTTGCGAGAGCGCAAGGCATGAAAGTCCACCCGTAGCGCAGCGCCAAATTCGGAACCTTGACCCCGGTGGGTATGGGGTGTGCTTGGGGTGGTGCCGAATTGAAGATTGGCGGCTGGCGGAACCGGAGCAAAGCAGAACCGGAGCGCAGCGGAGATCGCCCAACTGACTGCTTCCAAATCCTTGGGCAAATAGCCCAACTGCACACTGCCTGGGCTGGACCTTGAATTGACAAGGAATTGGCGATGCATCCCGGAACATGACTTGGCACCTTCCGGAGGGGTGCCGGGAGCGGCATCCGGTCGGAGATGTTAGGCCATGGTTTGTCACTGCTGGCAGAGCCAAAGTCTGGAGTGCGGTGGGAAGGGCGCAGCCCGCCACACCGCTTTGGCTAAACCGTTAGAGCGGCGGGGTTCCCATGAGGCCCGCCGAAGATTTCAACATTCAACATTCAACTTCCAACATTCAATGATCAAGTAGTTGACAAGTTTGGCAAAGGGATGGATGAAACTGACAGGGAACCGCCACGGGCCTGGCACGGCGGCTTGCCAGCTATCCGTTGGAGCCGCGTCATTGAAGGCAATGCCCACCTGACAGACCTGTCACCCCAAACCGCATGCAAAATGCATGCAAAACAGCGCTTGCCAAGCTGGTCGCAAATCCGCTATTCTCCCGTCCATGCCCGTCGGCACCGCAGTTCCCATGGTTTCCGCCCGTTCCACCGGGCCGGGCGGCATGCTGAATTTGACCGCCGTCTTTCGTGGCAACCCGTCTGCCAGCCACCGCTTCCTCGCCCGCTCGTCGCAGCCGCCGTGACCCGGTCGCACACTGTTCCCTAACTCAACCACCACCCATGCACATCATCGTTTGCGTCAAACAGGTTCCTGACACCGCCAACGTCCGGATCAACCCGGACACCAACACCCTGATGCGCGAAGGCGTCGAGAGCATCATCAACCCCTTCGACGAATATGCCTTGGAAGAGGCGCTCAAACTGAAAGACACCTGCGGCGCCCGGGTCTCGGTGCTGACGATGGGCCCGCCCCAGGCGGACATCGTGCTGCGCGAAGCAATGGCCCGCGGGGCGGACGACGGCGTGCTCCTAACCGACCGGGTGTTCGCGGGAGCGGACACTTGGGCCACCTCGTATGTGATCGCGCAAGCCATCAAGAAGCTCAACCCGAAGCCGGACCTGGTGCTGTTCGGCAAGCAGGCGATCGACGGCGACACCGCGCAAGTCGGCCCCGGCGTTTCCGAGTTTCTCAAGATCCCGTTAGTGACCTACGTCAAGTCGATCCAGGTCGCGGACGGCCGCTTCACCGCTGAGACCATGATGGATGACGGCGTCGATTTCATCGAAGGCAGCATGCCCGCAGTCATGACCGTGCTCAAGGAGGCCGCGCCGCCGCGTTTCGCACGCCTCGGCGGTTGGATGGCCGCCAAGCACGCCGCCATTCCGCGCTGGAGCGCCAAGGACCTCAAGGCCGTGCCCGAATTGTGCGGCCTCCAGGGCTCGCCCACCAAGGTCGTGAAGATTTTCGCCCCGCCCACCAAGTCCGGCGGAATCCGCATGGACGGCCGCGAACTGCCGTCCGCCGCCGTCCAGGCCATCGTCAAACTCCTCCACCAGAAAGGACTGGCAAACTCATGAACCAAGCCCCTGTCACCATCGATCCCGACAAATGCCGCGGCTGCAAGAAATGCGTCGGGGCCTGCCCCTTCGGCGTCATCTACATGGACGGCAAACTCGCCGTGATCAACGTGGACGATTGCCGCGGCTGCAATGCCTGCGTGGATAGCTGTCCGTTCCAAGCCATGACGGCGGTGTCCAAGGAGGACATCAAGGACGAAAGCCTCAAGGAATACCAAGGCGTCTGGGTGTTTGCCGAACAACACCATGGCAAGGTCGAGGAGGTCGCCTACGAATTGCTCGCCACCGGCCGGCGGCTCGCCAGCGACCGCGGTTGCGAGCTGGCGGCAGTCGTGTTAGGCCACGGCCTCACCGGCGTTACGCCCCACCTGATCGCCGCCGGCGCCGACAAGGTGTACGTCGTCGATCAACCCGAATTGGCGGCCTACGAGGCCAATGTGTTTGCCGACGCGCTCTTCCAACTGATCGCCAAATACAAGCCGGAAATCGTGCTGGCGGGTGCCACCGCCATCGGCCGCGCGTTCATCGCCAAGGTCGCCGTGCGCTCCTACACCGGCCTGACCGCCGATTGCACCGCGCTGTCGATCGACAAGGAAACGACCTTGCTGCACCAGACCCGGCCGGCCTTCGGCGGCAACATCATGGCGACGATCATGACGCCGAACCATCGTCCGCAAATGGCGACGGTGCGGCCGCATGTGTTCAAGATGGCGGTGCCCGACCCGCAACGCAGCGGCGCCACCCTGCTCGAAGCCCTGCGGCTGCTGCCGCCCGCCACCCGGATCATCCGCTCGGTGCCCAGTGCGAGCGCCGTCAACATCGCTGAGGCCGAGGTGATCGTGGCCGGCGGGCGGGGACTTAAGAAAGCCGAAAACCTCGCCTATCTCTGGCAACTCGCCGAATTGTTAGGCGGAGTGGTCGGCGTCTCGCGTGCCTGCGTCGATGCCGGTTGGATCTCCGCCGCCCACCAGGTCGGGCAAACCGGCAAGACCGTGGCCCCGAAAGTCTATCTGGCCTTCGGCATCTCCGGCGCCATCCAGCACCTCGAGGGCATGCGCTCCGCTGACACCATCATCGCCGTCAACAACGATCCGAACGCCCCGATCTTCGGCGTCGCCGACCTCGGCATCATCGGCGACCTGTTGGAAATCCTGCCGCTGCTCATCGAAGCCCTCGGCGGCAAGGCCACCGCCGCCTAACCACCTGTCTCCTCCTTCATTTCAGCATTTCACCCTTTCAGCATTTCAGCTTTTTCTCACACCATGTCCACTCCCCAACCGCTGCAAACCGACATCCTGTGCGTGGGTGCGGGAATCGCCTCGCTCTCGACCGCGCTCGCCCTGCTGCGCACCTTGAAGGCGCAAGGCGGCGAGCGCCCGCTGCCGCGCGTGACCATCCTCGAGAAAGGCCGCAACGTGGGCAGCCATGTGCTCTCCGGCGCGGTGGTCGATCCGAGCGGCTTCCGCGGCCTGTTGACCGAGGAGGAACTCGCCAAGATGCCCTTCGAGGCCCGGGTCACCAAGGAGTCGTTCCACCTGCTCCTCAACGCCAAGAGTTCGGTGAAAATCCCCTGGGTGCCCCCGCTGATGCAGGCCCACGGGTATCCGGTCGGTTCCCTAACCAAGCTGACCCTCTACTTCGCCGCCCTCTGCGAACAGGAAGGCGCGGAGGTTTTCACCGGCTTCGCCGCGACCGAATTGTTAGAGGATGACGCCGGCCGCGTCATCGGCGTCAGGACCGGTGCCAAGGGCGTCGATCACACCGGCAAGCCGAAGTCGAATTTCACCCCCGGCGAGGAAATCCATGCCAAGGTCGTGGTGCTCGGCGAAGGTGCTTGCGGCCGACTAACCGAACAGCTCATCACCCGCAAGGGCCTCCAGGGCCAGCGCGGGCAATCCTACGCCTTGGGCATCAAGGAAGTGATCGAGGTTCCTGCCGATGAAGCGCGGGCGGGCGAGATCGCGCACACCTTCGGCTATCCCGCCGACCAGCGCACCTACGGCGGCGGCTTCGTCTATCACGTCTCGCCCACCCAGGTGATGATTTGCTACGCCCTCGCGCTCGACTACGCGCGGCCGGAGTTGGACTTGCACCGGTTGTTCCGGCAATTCAAGGCCCACCCGGCCATGGCCAGCCACCTCCAGGGCGGCAAGGCGGTCGCCTACGGCGCCAAGGTCATCCCCGAAGGTGGCTACTACTCGGTCCCTAACGTGGTGACCGACGGCGCCGTGATCGTGGGCGACGGCGCCGGCCTGCTCGACACCCTGCGCATCAAGGGCATCCATCTCGCCGCCCAGTCCGGCCGCGCCGCCGCCGCGGTGCTGGCCGATTGTTGGAACAAGGACGATTTCTCACAAGCCGCCCTAACGGCCTACGGCGACGCGCTCAGGCGAACCGAGGGCTGGGACCAGCTCAAGCGGGTCAAGAACGTGCGTGCCCCGTTCTCCACCCACCTGGTGCTCGGCGTGATGAGCGCCGGCTGCGCGTGGGCCACCGGCGGAGCCCTGCCATTCTGGCAAGTGCCGCTGGAGCCCGACCACCAGGGCTTGCGGCGGCTCAACGGCGGCCACGCGCCAACACCGCAGAAACTGGAAGCCAGTGCGGTGTCGCCCGACCGCCTGACGGACCTGTTCATGTCCGGCACCATCCACGACGAAGACCAGCCGTGCCACCTCAAGATCCGGGACCGCGACAAGTGTGTCGAATGCATCCGGGTCTTCGGTGCCCCATGCCAATTGTTCTGCCCGGCGGAAGTCTATCGGCTCGAAGACGGCCACATCCACCTCGACTTCTCCAACTGCCTGCACTGCAAGACCTGCCAAATCAAGGATCCCTATCAGAATATCGAGTGGACCCTCCCCCAAGGCGGCGACGGCCCGCGTTACACGAGGATGTGAGCAGGCTCACCTCAGGTGAAATCATGCCTGGTTCTTGCGCAAGCCGCTAAGTCTGGTTTTTCATGCAAGGTCCGCCACAAGGGACAGGGACTCGGCAACCGCTTGATGATAAGCGCCTTGGAGCGCACTGTGGTCAGTTCATCCGAAGTGGCGTCCTGGGCCATGATCACCGACCCAAAGAATGCCAAAGCCAGCGAGTTCTACGCCGACTTCGGGTTCCGCCCACTTCGTGGCGACCGGATGTTCCTGCCGATGAGGAAAGCGCTCGAATGGCTGAAAGTCAGTGCTCCGTGACCGTCTCCCGATACTGCGCCACTGCCTTGACAAAGCGGGCAGGAGCTTTCCCCGGCGGGGCGAGTAGTGCTTGGATGAAGCGTTTCGACTCGACCTCGTTGAGGCAAATCGTTTCATGCTGCCGAATGACTTCTTGCGCCGCCTGCCGAACGTGGAAAATGACAAAACTGGCCAGCGAACCTCCCTGTAATGTGGCGGCGCGTTCCAGTAGCGCCTTATCGTCAGGAGTGATCCGGGCAACGAGGCGGTCTGAGCGTTTCGTCTTGTCGCGAACAGTGGCCACACCGGGAATGTGTGCCGGAGGATGCTACAAATCAATAAAATTCCTGTGAAAAGCGATGAAAAGCGATGGGGACTGGTGCAATCGCGAAAAGTGTTTTTTGACAGAATCATTGGAAGAGTTTGCATATCCGACGAGGAATCGCCGTTGATGACAGGGAAGGCAGGCGGGTGGACCGCGATTGCTCAATTCCAATCCTCACGCAATGATTCTGTCACAAAATTCTTCCGTACCTGAGTAGTTATCATGATGCGGTGGTTGGTCGAAATGCGGAGGAACGCCGTCAAGGTCGCCCAGCACAGGCCCATCGACTCCACCCCCGAAAGTTGGCGGTCCCGCCATTCCCCTGCGGCGTCGTGATGCGGCGACAGGCTGTCCTCCGCACAAAGCAGCAAGTTGGCATCCACCAACTTCACCGGTAAGCCTCCCCTTCGCCTTGCGCCAGCAACTCGCCGATCTTGTCGTACGAAAGGCCGGCCTTCAGGCCATTCCGCGCCGCGTAGCTGCGGCTTCCCAGCCGCAGGCCGTGGCTGCGCGCTTCTAGCCGCAGCGCCATTGGATCGCGAATGCAAGAGCGCACCGCACCTCTCTTCATCTTCAATCCACAATCCACAATCCACAATCCACTATCCACGATCTTCTTCCCCCCCTCACTCCCGCACCGGCTTGAAATACCGTTTCGGAATTTCCTGGATGGAATAGAACCGCGTGACCGTGCCGCCGGTGCCGGCGATGTGCTCCTCCACCACCGTCCAGGCCCGCAAATCCGTGGACGACTCGATCCGGTAACTC
>JAPLUI010000306.1 GCA_026397725.1 Verrucomicrobiota bacterium
AATATCTCCAAGACCTTGGACTTCAACGCCTATGACGAAATGCTTGCAAGAAAGCCGGATGCGGGAAATCTGCACGTCCGGTTTGACGAGGGGGAGCAGCGGGATTGGCGCAAGCCGCCCGCTGCTCTCTACTCTACTGGTTGATCTAACCGATATTTCAAATCAAACTTCGGAGTTCGGTTTCATCCGGAGCAAACCCGTGAACTCCGGTTGACCCGCAGTAAGTGGCCGCTAGAGGAAACCGCGCTGCCGATGAAACAAATCATGAGCCGCGCCGGCGGGCGTGAACGCCGCCAGTTCCGGCTGCTTTTCAAGAAACATCTCGGGATGTTCCCCGATGCCTACGGCAGTCCGTCAATACCGGCCGTATTTTCTGGCTGACTCGACCAGGGCGTGGATATTGTCCGCCGGGGTGTCGGTGCCGAGTGCGCAGCCGGGACCGAGAATGAATCCGTAGTCCGGCGCCATGATTTCGATCGCCTCGCGGCACGCCGCATCCACCGCCGCCGGCGTGCCTGAATATAACAGGCCGGTATCGATGTTGCCCAGCAACGTCGCCTTGCCGCGAGCCTTGTCCTTGATGGCGCGCGCATCCGTCTTGTGGTCTATTTCGAGCACTTGAGCGCCGGTGGCGATGAAATCGTCCACGATGGGCAGCGTGTTGCCGCAAATGTGATTGTGCAGGATCACGCCGCGTGCCTTGAGTTCATCCACCATCATCTTCTCGTGTTTCCACGGATACTTCCGGTAGTGTTTGGGCGAGAGCATGTCCGGTCCGGCGACCGGCTCGCCGATGGAGGTGGAATGCCCGCCGCACTCGATCAATGCGAACGCATAGCGCGTGGCCACCCGGCGGCAATAGTCGAGTAACGCGTCAATCCATTCCGGCTCATCCTCCGTCGCGATGTCCATCATGAAATGATCCAGCCCGCGCAATTGCGCGGCGAGGTCCATCGGTCCCTGGTCGGCGCGGGCGCAAATCCAGACCTGCCCGGCGGTCTCCTTCGCCAGGATGCGCGTCGCCTTGAGGATTTCGCACATCGGGAACGCCGTGTACGGGTCAGGCACTTCCAGCGTCAGCACGTCCGGCAGTTCCTTCAACAACTCCGTGTGCGACACCGGCGCGCTGTTGTCCATGTAGGTGACCGTTGCGCCGCACGCCTGCGCATTGCAGGCGGTGCCATTTTCCAGCAATATCATGTCGTGGCCGAACTCGCGCCATGCCACCAACATCGCCTCCGCCAGCAGCGCTCCATCGCGGAACACCTCCGGCAGCGGCAGGCCCGTGGCACGCGCCGCGGGCTGGAAATTGTGGAGATCCACCGGGACGCGGTCCGGCCGGCGGATATGGAGGGTGGCGTCAATGCGTTCGAGCGAGTTCATCGGTGTATCCTTCGTGAATATATGCCAGGCTTGTTAGAATGACGCCAAGTGCTCAACGTTTCTTCCAAATGCCTTGCAGTTGCCAGGCTTTCAATTCCACCTCTGCGAGACCCTTCTTGCCGAACACCTTGACGGCATAAGTAGGCTTGTCCTCCGGCATGAATGGATAGACGAGCGGCATCCAGGGCACCCCGGCGGCGAAGCCTTCCACCGCCGTGCGGTCCACGAACACCCGCAGTTTGAGCTGGCCGTCGATGACTTTCATCGGCTGATACTCGCCATTGAAGTAGATGGGGTCGTCAATATCCGTGATGCAACCGCGCCGCGCGGAAAAGTGGAATTGCGGGCGGTATTTCTCCTGATAGACGCCGTCCTCCCCGGTGAGCTGGTCGGACATCTTCATGTTGCCGATCCAGCCCGTCCCGGACAGCGGCTTTTCCGGGACGATGGTGAGTTTTTTGCCCATCCATTTCTGCACGCAGAACGTGCCGATCCAATCCGGTTTGCCCTGGGCGAGTTTGACATCAATCGGATGCTGCAATTCGCCGTCAATGGTGACCAACAGTTTGACCTCCGGCGCGTCGAAACTCATCGGCAGGTGAACATACGGCTTGTCAATCCTCGGGCATTCAAATCCTTGCAGCGCGGGTTTGGCCTCGTCCGCCGGGCACCGGCTGAATGGCAATGCGCTTGCCGCGATTGCGAGCAGTAATTTGTGGATGGGGTGTTTCATGGTTTGTTGTTAGTGAATGGCCGTGGATTTCTTTTTCCGTGAAATGTTAGGAGAAAGTAGTGCTGGTTGATCGGACGGTGTTCCGACACCGTCTGTTTGTCAAACAAACGTTTAAACCAACCAACACTATGGAAAGAAATACAGGCATTAAGGCCCCGACGCAAGTCGGGATTGAGGATTTCAAGGGAATTTTCCAGGGCCAGATCCGCACGATGGTGCGCCATGGGCTGTTGGAATGGAAATCCGGCCGGGGGAGTTGCGGCCGGGGGCCGGGAAGCCGCCGCATCGGCCGCCCGGCTCGCCCGTGGCACCTTGGGGGCCAGCCCCCAAACCCCCGGAGTTTATCGCTTTGGGCCAATGGGCTTGGGCTGCCAGCGTGGCCCTCAAGAAAATTTGCGCCCATTGGAAATAATTTCTTGCAAAGAGGCCCACATCAGCTACGCTCGCCCCTGTTAGCCAGCCCTTCGGGCTTCTATCAATTTAACGGAAAACTGAACAGCCCCCCTCACAGACCTAACCTCACGCAATCAAAGCAAACATGAAATCATCACTGTTAATTGCAACGCTTGCGGCTGGCCTGAGCGGCTTCGCGTGGTCTGCGGTAACGACCACTGACACATTCGGCAACGACGCATTCGCCATTGAATTTGTGACGATTGGCAACCCCGGCAACTCACGGGACACCGGCGGCGCGGGCTACGGTGCGGTTGGCTGTGCGTATCGCATAGGGAAGTATGAAACAAGCCGCGGAATGATTGATATCTATAACAGCCTTGGCGGAGGCCCGGTCATCACACTGGGCAGCTTGTCCTCCTACGGCGGAAACGGCACCAATCGCCCCGCAACAGGGCTGACTTGGAACGAGATGGCTCGCTTTGTCAACTGGCTGAACACCAGCCGCGGGTATGCTCCGGCCTACAAGTTCACGACGAATGGCGCCAACGACATGATCTCTCTGTGGACCTCGGCGGATGGCCCGGCTTATGACGCGCAAAATGCGGTTAGGAACCCCAACGCCTACTACTTCATACCCACCGCCGACGAATGGTATAAGGCGGCCTTCTACGATCCGAGCATGAATGGGGGAACCGGCGGCTACTGGAGATATGCAACGGGATGCGACACTTTGCCGACGAGAATCCGCACGGGAACAGATCCTGGAACCGCCGTTTACAACGACTTTGCCGGAGGCCCGGCGGACATTACCTCCGCGGGCGGCCTGAGTCCATACGGCACGATGGCACAAAGCGGAAATGTGGAGGAATGGACTGAGTCGCGCTTCGGAACCGGGGGTTTTGTCAATTGTTTGGTTTTGAACACTGGCTGGGGCGGAGACGGTGGCGCAATCAATTCATCACGAACCGCCGGGTACTACCCCGGCTATGACGGCTTGTTCCGCGGCTTCCGTGTTGCCGCTGTTCCGGAACCAACCACTCTGTCGCTCTGCGGCCTTGGCATCCTGGCCATGTGGCGGCGGAAAAGAACAGTGTGACGCCGGTCCGGACTTGAATATATAACAACTCCCGGCACTCGGGCCGGGCCGGATTCCGGCATGAGTCCGCCAACTTCTTTTCTCCCGCTCTCCGAACCCCTCTTTCGCCCCTCGTGCTCCTCTTCGTATTTCGCTTGGTCTGAGGCTCCGCCTCGCTAGGGGGTGAATTTTGGACGCTTACGCTCCGCCTAACAGGAACCACGCGAGGCCGTTGGCCACGCCATCGTGGTTCGGATCATCGCCGAAGCCGGCTTGGCCGGCCGGCACGCCGGAAATATTGTGGATCCAGTTCCGGCAAGCAGGGTCGCATTGGATCAATCATCACGGTCCTCCGCTGCTCCCGCCACTTCCACTTCGCAGTGGCTCGGCCAAACCCCATCGGGCAGGCCGGTATAGACGACGCGCAGGAATCTGGCTCGAGGCTTCGTCGCAAGGGGAATGGAGCACACCCGGTCCGCGGAGGTTCTGGCCGACTGGTCGGACGCCACCCGCCATTGCTCGCCGTCCTCCGAAACTTCCACACGAAAACGGTAATTGACCGCTTTCTCGAAAGTGATCGTGACGTTGGAAACAAAGTAGAAGTTCTCCAAGTCCACGCGCCACCACGCTGGGAGTTCATTGCCAGTGGCGCACCAGCGGGTGTTCACGCCCCCGTCGTTGCCGCAGCGGGCCGGATTTTTTTCCTCCTGGCTGCTGGATGAGGTCGGGCGGTTGAGCGCAAGGTTCGCGGCACTCGCTACGCTCGGCGCGGCGGCTCGGGGATCCGTCAGCGGTCCGGGATAGGGCCTCGCGTGCCGTGTCTGGTCCTTCGCCGTGTTCCAGGTCGGAAGGCCCGTTGTGGTTAGGCCAAGGGTGGCATCCGTTAGGCCGGGCGAGGAGGCGCGGATTACCGTGGTGCCGCCGTAGTATGAGCGGAACTCGATGGCGGCCTGGCCCTCGCGGATGTCGAGGTCGGTGTTGTTCCTGAAGGTGATCGATGGGCCGGTGGGAAACTCGCCGGGCCCCGAGACGACCTCCAGCGTCACCGGCGGACTGTTGATGAGCTGTCTTCCGTCCGCATCCAACACCGAGACGATCAGTTGGCAATCCTCGGTGCCATCATTCGAGAACGTGGTGCGGTCGGCCTCCAGCTTGAGTTTGGCGGGCGTGCCGGCCGTGGGCCATTCCGGCGGGGCGATTCCGCGGTAGGCATTCCGATACCAATACCAAGTGCGCAGCGGCAATCGGAAATGGTCGATCATCCCCATGCGTCCCATCTCACCGGCAATGCTGCCGTGGTGGAAGGCGCACCACAGGGCCTCGCCGGAGCGCCATGCAGGTTGCTCCATGGCATCCCCCCAACAAGGATCATAGATGCCGGGACGGTTGTCCACATGGCTGCCATACTCCGAGACCACGCTGGGAATGCCGGGATTCGGGAATTTGGCGCCGTCGCCGTTGTAGCTGGCGACATCGCCGAGTTGGTCAAAGCCGCCGCGCTGCGCGCCGCCGACGGTGGCGGGCCGGGTCGGGTCCAGTTCATGGCTGAGTTGGATCATCGCCGAAGCCAGGGCCAGGGCACGCGCCGTTTCGACGGTGAAGAACGGTTCGTTAGACATGCTCCAGATGATGACCGACGGATGGTTGCGTGCATCGAGAATCATCTCCTTAAGCCCGCGTTTGGCGTTTTCCTCGAACGGCTGCCAGTGCTCTTGGTTGGGTGGATAGGCACTGCTGTTCCAATAGCCCTCACCGCCGAAGCCGCCCATGCCCCAGAAACACGACTCCGACCAGAATAGCATGCCCAGCTCGTCGCAGGCTGTCAGAAACGCCGGATCGTGCGGGTAATGCGACCCGCGGATGAAATTCATCCCGGCCTCCTTGATCAGCTTCACATCGCGCCAATGCCCGGCGTTGGTGACCGCGTCGCCCCAGCCGGCATGATCCTGGTGGGCGTTGGCACCGCGCAAGCGCAGGGACTCGCCGTTGAGGAAGAAGCCCTTGTCAGCCGTGAACTTGAACCAGCGGAGGCCCGTTCTAACAACCGTTTCGTCCACCGCCCTGCCGTTCTCCTCCACCGCCACTCTCACGGAATAAAGTTGCGGGTGATCGGGATGCCAGAGCAAGGGCTTTTCGACCATGAGTGCCGCGCATTCCATCACCGTCGTTTGCCCGGCGGCCATGGCGCGGCTCGCGGTGAGTGCCTGCGCCACCAGGGTGGTTCCATCGGGGCCAAACAACCTCGCCCTCACGGCGCAGGACCGGGGCGACTTGCCCTCGTTGCTGAGGGTGACGGCAACCTTGACGAGCGCCCGGTTCTTGGAAACTTCCGGCGTGGTCACCAACACCCCGTTGCGTGGAATATGCAGCGGATCCGCCACCACCAACCGCACGTCACGGTAGATGCCACCGCAAAAAACATGCTCGCCGGCCCGTGGCGGCAGCACCGGGTCCCAGCGGTTGTCCACCCGCACGGCCAGCAGGTTGTCGCCCGTTTTGGCCAGTGGTGTTAGATCGAGGTCAAAGCCGGTGTAGCCGCCGTCGTGCTTGCCAACCGGCACGCCGTTGAGATAGACGGAAGTATGCTGGAACGCGCCCTCGAATTCCAGCCGGATCCGTTTCCCGGTCCAGCCCTCGGGCACCGTGAAATGCTTTCGATACCAACCTTCGCCCACATAAAACCCGGACGCCCGGAAATAGGGAATGCTGAACGAATGCGGCAACCCGATGGGTTCCCATCCGGAGTCATCCAGCGATGGCTGCTCCCCATCCTTCGTCACCCCCAGACTGAAGCGGAAATCGCGGTTGAAGTTGATCACCTGGCGGAGCGGCGGCGGCTCCTGCGCGGCATCACAACTCAGACAGCCTCCGGCCACCAGCAGCACGGCGCGGGCAGTTGCATTTCTTATCATCGCCATTGTCATCTCCATTTATGTTAGAAACGCGATCACGGCAGCTCCGGCGTCTCCTCGCGCAATTCGCCATTCACCCGGACCCGGACCTTGCGCTGCTTGTCGGGTGTCTTGTCGGCAACGATCCGGCAGGCGGTGACTCTGCCGTCTTGCCATGCGCAATCGACCCTGTAGCCGCCGCGGGCACGCAGGCCCTTGAACGAGCCTGCCTTCGCCCAGTCCGCAGGAATGGCGGGCAGCAGCGAGATTTCGTCCGCGTGGGATTGCAGCAACATTTCAGCCATCACGCCGGTGATGCCGAGGTTGCCGTCAATCTGATAGATCCCGCCGCAGGCGAAGGCGAACAGGTTGGGAAAGGTGTTGTAGGTGAGCAGGCCGCGCACCATGACGCCGGCCTTGCCGCCGTCGCCCAAGCGTGCCCACATTCCGCACCGCCAGGGCCAGGCCCAGGATTGGCGGCTGTCGCCGGTGGTGGTGGCGGCGGTGAACGCGAGGTCCTTGCTTTGATCATTGATGCCGCTGCGGGCGAGCAGGGAAATGGTGGCGGCCTTCGCCAGTTCGGGCGTCTTGGTCACGCTGATCTGGCGGCCGGGATAAACGGCGAACAAATGCGAGGTGTGGCGGTGGATGTCCCCCGGTTCGTCGCGATCCGTCTGCCATTCCTGCAACTGCCCCCATTTGCCAATCTTGTTGGGCGCGAGGCGCGACTGGAGTCCGGCAATCGTCTGTTGATAACCGGCATCGACCCCGAGTTCCCGGGCGGCGATTAGATAGTCCTCGAACAGTTCCCAAATGAGTTGCTGATCATGCATCACGCCATCCTCGGTCGGGCCGTGCTCGGGCGACCAGCCTTGCGGCACGACCAGCGAGCCGTCGGGCAGCGCCTTGAGGCGATCCTCCCAGAGTTGGCAGATTTCCTTGAGCATCGGATAGCCGGTCTTGGTTAGAAACGCACGGTCGCGGGTGAACGCCCAGTGGTCGAAGACATGGGTGGCATACCAGGCGCTGGAGGGGATGTTCCAGTTCCAGGCGTTACCCCCGAAAATGCTCTGGCTGGTGCGGGCCGTCCAGCCGCGCGTTTTTTCGCCGAACTCCTTGCGGGTGGCGATGCGGCACGCTTCGGCCTGGGAGACGAAGAAATCCAGCAGCGGCTCGTGGCACTCGGGAAGATTGGCGGCTTCCGCTCCCCAGTAGTTCATTTCGACGTTGATGTTGCTGTGATAATCCGAGGCCCACGCGGGATCGTTGGAATCGCACCACAGTCCTTGCAAGTTTGCGGGAAGACCACCGGGGCGCGAACAACTGACAAGCAGGTAGCGGCCATGGTTGAAGATCATTTCCTCAAGATCAGGATCGGCACCGTTGGCGGCATAGCGCTTGAGGCGCTCGGCGGTGGGCAATGCGGCGACGTCCGTGGCGGTGTCGCCAAGATTGACCTGGGCGCGTGTCATGAACGGCGTGAAGTCCGCAAGGTGGGCTTGGCGCAGGGTGGCGAAATCCCTTTTCGCCGCCGCCTCGAGTTGCGGCGCGGGCGCGGTGCCGGTGCGCCAGCCGGCTCTGAAATCAGGCTTGTAGTCGGTGCGGGCGTCGAGGAGCAAGGTGAGTTCATGGCAACCCTCGAAGACGAGCGCGTCGCCCTCGACCCGGGATTTTCCGCCACCGGGAATGAGGCGCAGCTCGGCGGCATGGCGGAGCGTGTTGGGCTGGGCACCGGCGAAGCGCAGGCTGTTGGCGCTTGCGCTGGTGGCCGCGCCTTGAGCGGACTTCAACGTGATGCGGCCGCTCAGCGAGCCGGGTTTGTCGGCCGCGTAATGGAACGCCAAAACCTGGTCGGGATGGCTCGCCAGCGACTGGCGGGTGAACTTCGCTCCGTTCCGGGTGAAGCTCGTCGTGTGGATGCCGGTGGCGAGGTCCAGTTCGCGCCGGTAATCCGTTGGCGTATTCGCCGCTGCCGCCACGTCATCCGGTTGCCGCCATTCGATGGTGAAACCGCCGAAGTTGCGGTAATTGCCGAACCCGTGGTCGCCGGTTTGGAAGTCGCCGTTCCAGTTGTTGTCGCCGGACCAGAGGCTTTGCTCGTTGAACTGGACGACCTCCTTGATCACGCCGCCAAAGGACATCGCGCCGAGGCGGCCGTTGCCGATGGGATAGCATTCTTGCGACCAATTCGTCGCCGGTTGATTGGCGAACAGGGTGTGGGTGGCGGATGGGGAAGCGGGAGCGGCGATGGATGCCGCCGGAAGCAGGGCAAGGCCCAGCAGGAATGATTTATGGGATAGGTGTTGCATGAGAGTTATGGTTTGTTTCTGGCACCGTCGGCACCCACCCCGGTCCGGGACTGAGACGGAGAGGCCCCACCCGTTACCCGCAGGCGGCCCGGTCCGGAAAATGAATTGGGATGGCTGGTCGCGCTGTAGGTTCCGGCGGGCATTTTCCGTCCCCCAAGCAGGAGGCCAGCGATGTCGTCCGTGCCGTCAAAGGCAAGGTCAAGGCGCGCGCCAGCGCCGATGCTCACCGTGGAGGCATCGGCCAGCGAGGCATGCAGCAAGCGGAGGGTGCCGGCATGGACCGTGGTGTTGCCGGTATAGGTGTTGGCTTGGTTCAGCGTCCACGTTCCAGCGCCGGATTTCAGGAGTCCGCCGCTGCCGGGGAGCTTGTAACTGAGGTCGCCATCGCCCGCGCCTGTTAGCGTGAGGGTGCCGCCCGCGCTGGCGAGGGTGTCGCCATAGTCGTAGCGATAGCCGAGGCGGAATGCTTCGCCGGCGGTGGCGGAGTCGAGGGTGGCTCCGGCGGCCCCCACGGTGAACAACCGGCCGGCTCCCGAGGCATCGGCCGGATTGCCCGGTCCGGTGTGGCGGAGGGTCCCGCCGTCGATGAGGTTATCGGTGGCTTGCACCCCTTGGTAACCGAAAGTGGCGTCCCAGCCCCACCCGCCGCTGAAGCTGAGGACGGCCCCGTTTCCGATGCTCAGCACCCCGGCTCCGCTGTTCTTGAAAACCCGCGCATCGGGTGTTAGGACGAGGGTGCCACCGGCGACGTTGAGGTTGCCGGAGAAGGTGTTCTCCGCGGCAAGGGTAAGGGTGGCAGCTCCGGTTTTCGTTAGACCGGCGCTGCCCGCGAGGGATGAAGAAATCGTGGCATCGGCCTGGGTGGCGATGGTCCCTTCGGAGAGTTGCAGCACACCCCTGCGGAGATCGTAGGAACCGCTGCCGGGCGGGAGGAAGTGGAGGCGAGCGGCGACGAGGGTGCCGTCCAGGGTGACGGTGCCGGCCTTGCCGTTTCTCGCGCCAAAGGTCGCGGTGGCCGAACCGGGCAAGGTGGTGTTGGTGGTGCCGTTCCACCACGACCGGCTGGTGCCGCTCCAGGTGCCGGAACCGTCTTGCGCACCCGGAGTTGCAGGTTGCGCATCCCAGATCGAGCGAGTCGGCACGACCGCGCTGCCGTTGTAGGCCCCGAAGTTGGGCCGCGATGAGGGTGACACCGGATTCCCCCAGTAATCCAGGCCGCCGTTGTTAGGCACGCGGACTCCTGCGGACAGGGCAGGGGAGCCGGCAGTCAGCTTGTAGCCATCCACGGAAGCAAGTCCTTTGCCGCCGCTGCCGGGGGCGACCAGGAGCGGATTGGCGAGGATTTTCCGGGCATCCGCCGCGATATGATAGTTCCCGAAGTAAAGGTTGCCATCGAAGGTGCAGCCACCCGGCGCGTTGAAGGCCCCGGAGCCGATGTTGATGAAGATGTTGTTCCTGAAGAGGATGTCACTGCCGTTGCTGGACGCCCCCTGCTCGAACATCGGCGGGTTGGCATTCCTGACGTAGATCGTGTTGTTATAGATCTGATAGCCGTGGTTGCCATCGCCATGGACGAGGAAAACCCGGCCGCCGGCGGCGCAACCGTCGTTCTGGCTGATGTTGTAGCGGGCAATGTTGCCCTTGCCGTTGCCATCGCAGCACATGTTGAGAAAACCGCCTTCGTTGTCGTGGCAGTAGTTGTATTGGTAAATGCAGTTTTGGCTGCTGTTGTCGAAATCGAAGGCCATACCGTCGAAGCGCGTCTTCGTTTCGCAAACTTCATTATGCTGGAACACCACATTCTCACAGAAATACGGCCAGACGCCCGCATGGCCTTGACCCAGCGTGTTGTTGTTAGATGCGCGGACGAAGTTGTGCTCGATGACGGAATCCTTGACACACCACGGGATGATGCCGTCGCCGCCGATATTCTCGAGGAGGTTCCCGGCGATGCGCACATTGGTGGATGGCAGGTACGGTCCGAGTCCGCTCCAATTCGAGTTCGGGTCCTGCGGCTTGTTGATCCACAGTGATTGCATGAGAATGCCTTCGCGGCTCACGTCGCGGATCGTGTTGTTCTCGATGACGATGGCGGTCCATTTCGATGGCACGGAGGGTTTCGAAATGGTGATGGAGAAGACAATCCCGCCGCTTTCCTTGCCGTCGATGTAGTTCGTCATGACACCGGCGACATCGTGGATGTCGCAGTTTCTCACCGCGATGCCGGAGAGTGTGCCGACGCAATCGTTGCGGATCAGGATGCCCATCTTCTTGGGCTCGGCCGAACCGTTGTTCGTAACTTCCAGGTTGTTGATGCTCCAGTATTGCTGGTTCTCAAGCAACACCGCGCCGCCGGCGACACCGCCGCCGTGAATGACGGGCTTGGTGCCATCGCCATAACGGTCGATGGTGATCTTCGCGGAGGCGGTGCCGGAGCCCTGCGGATGCAAACAGCCGGTCCAGGTGGAGCCCGCTTTCAGCAGGAGTCGGTCGCCGGGTTGGAAGGTCGTGGCATTGACCTTGCCGAGAGCTTGCCAGGCAAGTACCGGGCTTAGCCCGCTGGCGGCATCATTGCCGGCGGCGGCGTCGAGGTAATAGGTGCTTGCATGACATTCGTTAGGAAGCATCGCGAAGACAGCGGCACCCAACAGCAAGCGGAAGGTAATGGAACGGGGAGTCACGGGTGGCGGATGAGAAAGGATAGATGAGGCCGGAATTATCTGGTCACCTTGAGGCGGCCGAAGAGTGTGGTGTTTGATTCCCTTGGCACGGTGACGATCACTTCGTCGATGCCGGCGTCCGGCGTGTCCGGAGTGATGGAGACCATGCCGCCATCAGTTAGGGTCACCTCGGTCCACCCGCTCGGCGTCAGGTCGCTGCCGTATTGGAACGTCTGGCTGGTATCGGCGGTGGACGCGTGGCGGCGGTGGAAGGTGAAGACGAGATCATCCCCGGACGCACTTGCCGTTGGCAGGATGGCCGTGGAGGAAAGCGCGGGATCGCCGTTCTGCAGGACATATTCCAGGAGATTGGCAATGCCATCGTGATCGGGGTCACCAGCGGGGGTCTTGTCGGTGAGCAGCGGCCAGGCGGCGTTGATCCAGGAGTCGAAAACGGTGCCTGCCGGTGGGGTCACGCTGAGGCCGGGGTCGTCCATGTAAACGTAATTGGGGTGGCCATTGGTGGAGCCTCCGTCGGTACCAAAGGAAATGCCTACTGTCTTCCCGATGTCGGCAGCCGTCGTCACGTAGCTGGTCGTCAACTCCGTCCAATCCTGGTTGGCCGGGTAATTCGGCTGGGCAAACGCCACGCCGACGTTGTCAAGTGTCAGCGTGAGGTTGAACCAGGCCCCGCCTACCAGAATGTCGGAGGTCTTCGCCCACACGGAAGCGGTGATCGTTTCGCCGGCGAAACCGACCGTGTAGGTGCTATGCTGCGAGAGGGAGTTCCAGCCATAGCCCCAACAGTTCCAAAGACCCCGGCTGCCGGTATGGGCGACGGGCGAACCACCAGCCGGGCCCGCGCGGCTCCAACCGGTGAACGCAACCGAACTGTTAGGATCGTCCCACCCGCTGCCCCCCGCTTCGAGGGAGGCGTTGAGCAGCGGGATGGGCCCGGCGGTGATCGGGGTGACCAACACCGCGCTGCCGTTGTAGGCCCCGAGGTGGGGCGGCGATGAGGATGACACCGGATTCCCCCAGAAATCCAGGCCTGCATTGTTAGGCACGGTGGTTCCGGCGGACAGGGCAGGGGAGCCGCTGCGCAGCTTGTAGCCGTCCACCGAAGCGAGGCCGTTGCCACCGCTGCCGGGAGCAACCAATAGCGGATTGGCGAGGGTTTTCCGGGCATCCGCGGCGATATGATAGTTGCCGGAGTAAAGGTTGCCATCGAAGGTGCAGCCACCCGGTGCGTTGAACGAGCCGGAGCCGATGTTGATGAAGATGTTGTTCCTGAAGAGGATGTCACTGCCGTTGCTGGCCCCACCCTGTTCGAACATCGGCGGGTTCGCATTCCCGACGTAGATGGTGTTGTTATAGATCTGATAGCCGTGGTTGCCGTCGCCATGAACGAGGAAGACCCGGCCACCCGCGACGCAGCCGTCGTTCTGGCTGATGTTGTAGCGGGCGATGTTGCCATTGGCGTTGCTATCGCAGCACATGTTGAGAAACCCGCCCTCGTTGTCGTGGCAATAGTTGTATTGGTAAATGCAGTTCTGGTTGCTGCTGTCGAAATCGAAGGCCATGCCGTCGAAACGCGTCTTGGTTTCGCAGACCTCATTGTATTGGAAAACCACATTCTCACAGAAATACGGCCAGACGCCCGCATGGCCTTGGCCAAGGGTGTTGTTGTTAGACGCACGCACGAAGTTATGCTCGACGACGGAATCCTTGACGCACCAGAGGATGATGCCGTCGCCGCCGATATTCTCGAGGATGTTGCCGGCGATGCGCACGTTGGTGGATGCCAGGTAGGGACCGAGGCCGCTCCAATTCGAGTTCGGGTCCTGCGGTTTGTTGATCCAGAATGATTGCATCAGAATGCCTTCGCGGATCGCGTCGCGGATCGTGTTGCTCTCGATGACGATGTCGGTCCATTTCGATGGCACGGCGGCATTCGAAATGGTGATGGAGAAGACGATCCCGCCGCTTTCCTTGCCGTCGATGTAGTTCGTCATGACACCGGCGACGTCGTGGATGTCGCAGTTTTTCACCTCGATGCCGGAGAGCGTGCCGACGCAATCGTTGCGGATCAGGATGCCCATTTTCTTGGGCTCGGCCGATCCGTTGTTCGTGACTTCCAGGTTGTTGATGCTCCAGTATTGCTGGTTCTCAAGCAACACCGCGCCGCCGGCGACACCGCCGCCGTGAATGACGGGCTTGGCGCCACTGTCATAACGGTCGATGGTGATTTTTTCAGCGCTGCTGCCGGAGCCCTGCGGATGCAAGCGGCCGGTCCAGGTGGAGCCCGCTTTGAGCAGGAGTTGGTCGCCGGGTTGGAAGGTCGTGGCATTGACCTTGCCGAGGGATTGCCAGGCCAGCGCCGGGCTTTGCCCGCTGGCGGTGTCATCGCCGGAGCTGGCGTCGAGGTAATAGGTGCTTGCCTGGCATTCGTCAGGATGCAAAGCGAAGACAGCGGCACCCAACAGCAAGCGGAAGGAAATGGAACGGGGAGTCATGGATTGCGGATGAGAAAGGATAGATGAGGTCGGAATTATTTGCTCACCTTGAGGCGGCCGAATAGTGCTGGGCTGCCGTTTTTCGGCACGGTGACGATCACTTCGTCGATGCCGGCGGCCGGCGTGTTCGGTGTGATGGAGACCATGCCGACATGGGTTAGGGCCACCTCGGTCCACCCGCTCAGGTCGCTGCCGTATTGGAACGTCTGGCTGGTATCGGCGGTGGACGCGTGGCGGCGGTGGAAGGTGAAGACAAAGTTAGTCCCGGACGCACTTGCCGTTGGCAGGATGCCCGTGGAGGAAAGCGATGGATCGCCGTTTTGCAGGACATATTCCAGGAGATTGGAGATGCCATCGTGATCGGGGTCGCCAGCGGGTGTTTGGTCGGTGAGCAGCGGCCAGGTGGCGTTGATCCAGGAGGCGAACGGATCGGTTTCCAAAGCGAGTTGGCCGGTGGCTTCGTTGAAGGTCCAGGTCTTGCCATCCTTCACCAGTTGCCAGATGTCGGCATTGTTGCTGAAGGCACCGAGCGAGCTGGTGACGGTGCCGCCGAAACTTGCGGCGACGTTGGCGACATCCACCAGGGTCCAGGTGTTGCCGATGGTGAGATCGGCGCCGGCAAGGTCGAGATAGAGCGTGCCATTGAGGGTGACTGCGGGACTGCCGGTGCCGGTGATGCGGTTGCTCACATGATTGGCCGTCGGATGGAAATTGAGGCTGCCGCCGGCTGCGAGGATCAGACTGCCGGCATAAACGGTGGTGTTGCCGGTGTAGGTGTTAGAGCCGGCGAGAACCAGCGTGCCCGCGCCGGTCTTGGTGATGCCGGCACCACTGACGGCCTGCGAGATCCCGCCACTGATGAGCAAGTCGGTCGCGGCATCGCCATTCGCGACATTGAGGGTCATGCTAACTCCCGGGGCGTAATCATTGCGGATCATCACGTTGGAGGAGATGGTGGCGGTATTCGTGCCGGCAAGCGTGCTCAGGACGGTGTTCCGCCAATGGATCTGCCCGCCCGACAAGGTGCCGCCGGTCATGTTCACCGTGGCGTCCGTGATGAACGCGGTGTTCAAGGTGTTGGTCACCGTGCCGCCGACGAGGTTGAGGGTGTCAATCTTCGCTCCGGCATTTTGGCCGAGGCCCGCCCAATCGGCCCCGGCGATGCCCAGGGTGCCGCCGCTGTTGACGGTCACCGTCCCGCGCACCGCGACATCGCTGGAGGCAGAGTTGAGGATCAGCATGCCATTGTTCACGATGGTGCCGCCGGCGTAGGAATTCACGGCGGCGAGCGTCCAAGTGCCGGTGCCGTTCTTGATGACGGAACCACTGCCGCCCTTGAGAACTTTGCTAAGATAACCATTGCCCGAGCCGGCAAGAGTCAGGGTGCCGCCCAGATCGGCCAAGGCGTAAACACCGGGATCCACGCTATATTGGGTGATGGCGAAGACATGGCCCGATCCGGCTGCGCTTTCGAGGGTGCCGCCATTGGACCCGATGGTGAAGGCTCTGCCATTGCCGCCATCGGTGAAGACGGGAGTCATGACCTCGGAACCCGTGTAGCGGAGCGTGCCGCCATTGAGTATGAGGTTGCCAGCCTCGTAGCTTGCGGTCCCGAGGCTGCCGGCACCGTTCCATTTGTCGATTTCAAGCGTGCCGCCCGCGACATTCACCAAGCGTCCGCTCCAGGCTGCGCCGGCATTGAGCTGGCCCGATCCGGTGATGGCCAAACTGCCGCCAGTGATGGTGGTGGTCCCGGTGTAGTCAACTCCCGAGGTAAGGCTAACCGAACCGCTGTTGATGGTGGCGGTGGCCGTTCCGGTCGTTGGTCCGGCGACCAGGCCCGGGTTCCAGTGGAGATCGCTCCAATTGCCGGCGACGGTGCCATCCCAGGTGAAATCGCCGGTGGTGCCCGAGGCCGTGACGTTGCCGTTGAAGGTGAGGTTGGCATTCAAGCCGCCGGAGGAGATGTCTGCCACGGTGCTGAAGGTCAGGTGCACCGTGACCACCCCGCCGCTGGCGGTGACCGTGCCCGCCATCTCGCCGATCATGCCGGTCACGTTCACGTTCAAGTCGCCGCTGCCGCTCTGAAGCCCAGACTCGGTGTAGTGGACCGCGCCGGTGGTTTTATAGGGCACGTTGGTCACCGTGAAGGCGCCACTGGTGACCGGATAGTATGGATTCGGTGACCCGGGGTTGTTATGGTAGAAAAGAAGGTTGCTGGCCGTGGCATGGACCCGTTCCACAACACCAATGATCGGTTTCGACCAGGCCAAATTGAAGTCGAGGGGATTGTTGTTCTGAGGTTGCAGGGTGAAGTCCCGCAGCGCGATCTGCGTCGGGGCGCCGTTGTCGTCCAACTGGACCAGCACCGTGCCCTGGAGGTTCGGGGTCTCGGTGTCGCTGGCCGTGCCGAGCCCGGACCCCGGATCGACGCTGAGTTTGACGCCCATGGTGGAGGAGGAAGCCACCGGCAGCGTGAGAACCTGGGTGGCACCCAGCGACCCTGCGGCGAGGGACCAGCACCCTGCGGCCAAAGCGGCAAGACCAAGTCGGTATATACTATTGCGGATTCGTGTTTCCATCGAGCGGTAGGCTTGGTCAACTTGTCAAAAAGCCGGGCGGAGCGCGGAAACCCAATCCCGCGCCCCGCCCTGAAATGGCCCCTGCCGAGGCTCTGTGTCGGTGATAGAAGATTGTGTCTTGTGTCTTGTGTCTTGTGTCTTGTGCCTGGTGCCTGGTGCCTGGTGTCTTGTGCCTGGTGCCTGGTGCCTGGTGCCTGGTGCCTGGTGCCTGGTGCCCTAACGCCGGCGACGCAGCAGCGCGAGCACGCCGAGACCACCGAGGACTGTGGCGGAGGGTTCGGGGATGACGCTGAGGCTGGCATCGTCCATGTAAACGTAATTGGGTTGGTTATTGGTGGGACCGCCGTCGGTGCCAAAGGAGATGCCGACCGTCTTCCCGATGTCGGCAGCCGTCGTCACGTAGCTGGCCGTCAACTCCGTCCAATCCTGCCCGCCCGAATAATTCGGCTGGGCAAACGCCACGCCGACGTTGTCGAGCGTCAACGTGAGGTTGAACCAAGCCGTCTCGGTTCCCAGATTGCCGTCGGTCTTCGCCCATACGAAAGCAGAGATCGTTTCACCGACGGAAGCGACCGTGTAGGTGCTTTGCTGGGACAGGGAGTTCCAGCCATAGCCCCAACAGTTCCAGAGACCGTAGCTGCCGGTATGGGCGACCGGGGCCTTGCCTGTCTGACCGGATTCCGACCAGTCGTCGAAGTTGTTGGGAATGTTCCAAGCAGATCCTCCGGCTTCGAGGGATCCGTTGTTCAGTGCGATGGTCGCCGCCTGGGCGCCGGTGATGCCCAGCGCGATCACCGCGAGGGTCCTGATTGCGTGTCTGGTTGTTGTCTTCATTTTCATTGGTATCGATGGTTATGGTGTGGTTTGATGAGGTCGGAATTATTTGGTCACCTTGAGGCGGCCGAAGAGGCTGAGGTTGCCGCTTTTCGGCACGGTGATGATCACTGCGTCGATGCCGGCGTCCGGCGTGTCCGGAGTGATGGAGACCATGCCACCATCAGTTAGGGTCACCTCGGTCCACCCGTTCAGGTCGCTGCCGTATTGAAAGACCTGGGTGGTATCGGCGGTGGACGCGTTGCGGCGGTGGAAGGTGAAGACCAGGTCGTCTCCGGCGGCACTTGCCGTTGGCAGGATGGCCGTGGAGGCAAGCGAGGGATCGCCGTTTTGCAGGACATATTCCATGAGATTGGCAATGCCATCGCGATCAGGGTCGCCAGCGGGGGTTTTGTCGGTGAGCAGCGGCCAGGTGGCATTGATCCAGGAGTCGAACGGATCGCTCTCCAAAGTGAGTTGGCCGGTGGCTTCGCTGAAGGTCCAGGTCTTGCCACCCGCCGCCAGCTTCCATACGCCGGCATTGTTGTTGAAGGCACCGAGCGAGCTGGTGACGGAGCCGCCGTAGCTTGCGGCGACGTTGGCGACATCCACCAGGGTCCAGGTGTTGCCGTTGGTGAGGTCGGCACCGGTAAGGTCGAGATAGAGCGTGCCGTTGAGGGTGACAACGGGACTGCCGGTGCCGGTGATTGGGTTGCTCACCTGATTGGCAGTCGGATAGAAGCTGAGGCTGCCGCCTGGGGCGAGGATCAGGCTGCCGGCGTTGACCGTGGTGTTGCCATGATAGCTGTTGGCACTGGTGAGCGTCCAGGTGCCGGTTCCATCCTTGATCACGCCGCCGGTGCCGGGGAGTTTGTAGTTCAGGTCCCCGTCGCCCGCACCCGTTAGAGTGAGATTGCCGCCGTTGCTGGCCAGGGTGTCGCCGTAGTCATAACGGTAACCGATCGAGAACTCCTGGCCGGCGGTGGCGGAATCCAGCGTCGCACCCAACGAACCGACGGTGAAGAGGCGGCCGCCACCGGTAGCGGTTTTCTCATTGGAGGGGCCCGTGTGGCGGAGCGTGCCGCCGCTAATGACATTGTCGGATGCCGCCACGCCCTGATAGTTCAGGGTGCCGCCCCAGCCCCAACCGCCTTGGAAACTCAGGGCCGCACCGGAGTGGATTGCTAGAATGCCGGTGGACCCGTTCATGTAGAGCCGACCGGTGGGTCCTAACTCCAGAGTGCCGTAACTCACTGTCGTAGCGCCGGTATAGGTGTTGGCTCCGGTCAAAATGACACTGCCGACCCCTTGTTGGATCAGGCTGCCGGTGCCCGAGATGATGCCCGCCACCGTCACGTCGTCGGAGCGGTCGAACAGGAGCGAGCCGTTGTTCACCACATCGCCCGTGCCCAGATTGCCGGAGGTGGCGGTATCTCCGACCGTCAACCTGCCGGCGTGGATGGTGGTGGTGCCGGAATAGGTGTTGACTCCGGCCAGGGTGAGATTGGCGGTGCCTTGCTTGGCCAGACCCGCGCCGCCGGCGATCTCCGAGAAGATGGTGACGGGCTGGTTGGCGGTGATCTTCGGTGAGGGGCCGTTCAAGGTGAGCATGCTTCCGGAGAGGTCATAGCCATATTCATTGAAGACCAGGCTGTTCGCCTCGATGGGCGCGGTGAGGATCACGCTACCCGCACCCGTGGCTCCGAACTCCGCCTCCGTAGAAATCCCGTTGGTCCAGGTGGCGGGCGCTCCGTTCTGCGTCCAGTTGGCTTCTGCTAGATTCCAGTCACGACTATCGGCAGCCGTCCAGAGCAGCTTGTCTGGCACGACCACGCTGCCGGCACCTGCCGCATCGAAATATGCGGGGTGTGAAGTTGCGTCATAGGTTCCCGAACCCATCTGGGTGTCGCCAAGGACGAGGGACTTGACGGTGGCCGAACCGACAAAGGCGAGGCGCATCATGGCCCCGCCGCTGGCGATGGTCAGAGTGGAGCCGGCGGCCAGCGCGGGATGATCGAGTTGCAGGATCCCCTGCTCGACGGTGGTATCGCCGGTATAGGTGTTACTGGCAGCGAGTGTCCAGGTGCCGGTGCCGGATTTTGTCAGGCCGCCGGTGCCGCTGAGGATTTTGCTGATATAGCCATCGCCGGCACCGGTGAGGATGAGGGTGCTGTTGAAAGCGGGCAGAGCGTAAACACCGGGATCTCCGCTATACTGCGTGATGGCAAAAACCTTGCCGGTTGGTGCCGCGCTTTCCACAGTGCCGCCACCGGCACCGAGACTGAAGGCCTTGCCGCCAGCGATGAACGAGGGGGTCGTGACTTCCGAACCGGTGTAGCGCAGCGTGCCGCCGTTGAGGACGAGATTGCCGGCGTTGTAATTCACGATCCCGAAGCTGCCCGGCCATCTGTCGAATTCAAGCGTGGCACCTGAGTTCACGGCAACGAGTCGCGCATCCCAATTCAAGCCGTCATAAAGTCCGCCCGTACCGGTGACTGACAAGGTGCCGCCGGTGACCGCAGTGCCGCCGGTGTAGCTGTTAGGTGCGCTCAGGGTGGTGGTGCCGCTGCCATGTTGGGTCAGGCTGCCGGCGCCCGAGATCACATTCGCCACCGTCATGTTGTCGGAGCGCTCGAACACGAGCGAGCCGTTGTTCACCACGTCGCCCGTGCCCAGATTGCCGGAGGTGAGGGAATTGCCAACGATCAGGGCGCCGGTGCCGATGGTGGTGGTGCCGGAATAGGTGTTGACTCCGGCCAGGGTGAGACTGGCCGCGCCGTGCTTGGCCAGTCCCGCGCTGCCGGCGATCTCCGAGGAAACAAGGACGGGCCGGTTGGCGGTGATCTGCGGTGCGAGGCCACTCAAAGTGAGCATGCTTCCGGCAAGGTCATAACCATCTTCATTGAAGACCAGGCTGTTCGCCTCGATGGGCTCGGTGAGGATCACGCTGCCCGCGCCAGTGGCGCCAAACTCCGCAGCCGTGGAGCCCCCGTTGGTCCAGGTGGCGGGCGTGGCATCCTGCGTCCAGTTGGGAGTTGATAGATTCCAGTCCTGGCTCTCAGCAGCCGTCCAGACCAGGGCGACGGTGCCTGCCGGTGGGACCGTGCTGAGGCTGGGGTCGTCCATGTAAACGTAGCCGGGGTTGCCTGCACCGGGACCGCCGTCCGTGCCAAAGGAGATGCCGACCGTCTTTCCGATGTCGGCAGCGCTCGTCACGTGGCTGGCCGTCAACTCCGTCCAATTCTGGCCACCCTGATAATTCGGCTGAACAACCGTCACGCCGACGTTATTGAGTTTCAAGGTGAGGTTGAACCATGCCGTCCCGCTGCCCAGATTGGAGTCGGTCCTCACCCACACGGAGGCCGTGATTGTCTCACCGGCGGAAGCGACCGTGTAGCTGCTTTGCTGCGAAAGGGAGTTCCAGCCATAGCCCCAACAGTTCCAGAGGCCGTAGCTGCCGGTATGGGCGACCGGGGCCTTGCCAGTCTGACCGGACTCCGCCCAGCCGTCGAAGTCATTGGGCATTGCCCAGTCCGAACCGCCGGATTCGAGGGAGGGGTTGGTCAGCGGAATGGGGGTCGCCTTGGCGGCGGTGAGGCCCAGCGCGATCACCGCGAGAGCCATGATTGCATGTCTGGTTGTTGTTTTCATCGGGATCGGTTTGGATTGGGATTGGGATTGGGAGGAAGATGCTGCCTCACTGCAACACGCTTCGATAGGAGGGCTGAGGCCGGGTCCGGTAAAACTCTCTTTCCGTCACTCCTTGAGTCGGAAAAACTTCCGCGGTCCGTCAATGGGCGTAATATAGGGGCTGGTGACTCCCGGCAGGTCGGTCCAGGGGTCGGCCAGGGTCGTGGATTCCTGCAACTGACCGCCACCCGACCAGGTGACGGTGACGTTGCTGCCGGAATGCGAGATGGTGATGACCGGCGTCGCGTCCGTGACCTGGATGCTGCCCGGACCCTCGATGAGATCGGGATGGGACACGGCGTCATAGGTTCCCAACCCCACTTGCACGCCGTTGAGGAAGAGCCTCTTGATCGGCTTCGATCCCGAGTAGAGCAGCGCCAGTTTTCCGGGGCTGGTCACATAGTGGTCGCTGTTCGGGCTGGGGGCGGCGGTGGTCCCGAATTCGATGGTTCCTTCTTTGATTCGCGTCGGACCGCTGTAGCTGTGGAGGCTGCCGGTGAGGGTCTGCTTGTTGGTGCCGATCTTGGTGACCGCCAGGATCCCGCCGGAGCCGGAATTGTCACGGAACGAACCCACCCAGCTTGCAACCGCAGTGTCAAGATGGCCGGGGGCGAAGCCGAGGGTCAGCACCGAGGTGGTGCCGGCCAGGTCGTTGACGATCTTGCCGCCGTTGCCACCCATGCCCGATACCCGTTGGCTGGTGCCGTTGAAATCCACTTCGGCAGGCAGTTTGTCGTCGCCGTTGATCCGCAGACCGACCGATGGGGTTCTGTCGGTGACGACGCCCAGGGTCCCGGCACCTTTCAGCTTGAGGTGTCCGCCGCCGCGACGGGTCGAACCGGTGTAGGTGTTGGGACCGGAAAGGACGATTTCCGCAGCGCTGTTTTCGAAGCTTTGCAGATCGACGTCGGTCCGGAAGCCGACCTTGCCCGAGATCGGACTGTCCACCACCGGCCCGCCGTCCTGAATGATGCCGGAGAACTCGCGGGTGGTATTGGCAAGCGCCCCGATCTTCAATACCGCCCGGTCGTTGGGCGAGGTGTTGGTGATGATGCCAAAGCCCGACGGCGATGGCATTTGATTCAGGTTGTTGTCTCCATTCAGGTCGAACGTGCCGCCGGTCATGACCATGTCGGTCTTGTTGTAGAGCTGCCCGTTGGGGGCCCTGAGATTGTCGAGGGGAGAGAGCTGCAGCTCGTTGTAGTATTTGACGGTCGCCCCGGTGTCCAATTGCTCGATCTTGTGGAGGGCGAAGGACGAGGCGGTGTTTCCGCTGGTGCCGGCCTTGAGGATCACCGTGCCGCCAAGCACGCGGGTCCCGCCGGTGTAGGTGCTCGCGCTCGGCGGATTGAGCATGACGGCGCCGGGGCCTTGGATCGTCAGGCCGACGGAGCCCATGAGGTTGACACCCAGGCCGAAATCGGCGTTCGCAGTCAAGGTGGGGGTGGCACCGACAAAGGTCAGCGCCAAGCCGCTGAAGGTGTATCCCGCCGCGTTGACGGTTAGGTTGTGGACGGTGTTGAACGTCACAAGCGAGATCGCTCCGGGACCGGTCGCGCCGAAGTCCGCGTCGTTTCCATTCACCCAGATCGGCTGCAAGGAGGAGTCGAAGGGCGACGGGGAAAGGAGGGTCCAGTTCCTTCCTTCCGCAGCCAAATCGTCATTGTTCCATTTGAAATCACCGGAAGCGTTGGTCCAGGTGTTCTGCGGTGAGGTCGTGCTGAGGCTGGGGTCGTCCATGTAAACGTAGCCGGGGTTGCCGCCACCCGGGCCGCCGTCGGTGCTGATGTAAATGCCGACCGCCTTGCCGATGTCGGCAGCCGTCGTCACGTAGCTGGCTGTCAACTCCGTCCAATCCTGGCCGCCCTGATAAGCCGGCTGGACAAACGCCGGCCAGTCGTTGCCAACTTTCAAGGTGAGGTTGAACGATGCCGTCCCGCTGCCGAGATTGGTATCGGTCTTCGCCCACACGGAAGCAGTGATCGTCTCACCGGCGGCAGCGACCGTGTAGCTGCTTTGCTGGAAAAGGGAGTTCCAGCCGTAGCCCCAACAGTTCCAAAGTCCGTAGCTGCCGGTATGGGCGACCGTGTACTTGCCGGTCATACCGGACTCCGTCCAGCCGTCGAAGTCATTGGGGATTGCCCCTGCGGATCCGCCGGATTCGAGGGAGGGGTTGTTCAGCGGAATGGGGGTCGCCTTGGCGGCCGTGATGCCCAGCGCGATCACCGCGAGAGCCATGATTGCATGTCTGGTTGTTGTTTTCATCGGGATCGGTTTGGATTGGGATTGGGGTTGAATGAGATGGCCTCACTGCGAAGCACCGAAAAACTGACGGGGTGGCCGGGGCCAGTCAAGCTCTCTTTCGGGTAGGTTTCGGCATGGCATCCCGATGGTGGGCGCCGGAGCGGCGGCGCGAATTTCACTCCGAATGCGCGACGATCCCGTGAGACCGGGATCGATGCCAGTGAACATCCCATGCTCACAGTTCCTGATCCCGGCGGCAAATGAGTTGGCACTTGTTGGGGTTTCAGACGAATTCGTGAATCATCCGCGCATGGGTTTCGGGTGGCAGAAGTGCCCCTGCGGTGTCATCTCTTGCTCTCGCTTGATCATTGCATGTTGGAAGTTAAATGTTGAATGTTGAAATCTTCGGCGTGCCTCATGGGAACCCCGCGGCTCTAATGGTTCAGCCAAAGCGGTGTGGCGGGCTTGCGCCCTTCCCACCGCACTCCAGACTTTGGCCCGCGTCTGGGCAGGTGAAGGTATGGACTGCGGCGGGAAGCGCAGCGCCACCCCGCTGTGGCTAAGTCCCGGCGCGTGCTGCGGCCGGACCATCGTCCGGTCCGTGACCTTGAGGGCCGCCATGCCGATACCGATCATGGGCGGCTTCCTTTCCGACCTCCGCCGACACCGGCGAGCAGTTGCAGCAGCAGGGTGACATGGGCAGGCTCGCCAAGCAGGATGCGCCCGCCGCCTGCCAACTCGATGACCAGGTGGCTTGCGCTGGCCGCCGGCATCTCCACTTCCACGAACCGCGTGCGGGCGGCCCGTCCGTTGCGTCCCCGAGTCCGGGGTGATCTTGGCAAAGACCTGGCCCCAGCCTAGCCGCTTGCCCGGCCCTGGCTAGGGGGTGAATTTTAGGACGCTTACAACTGATCGGCGGCCTGGAGGTCGTCAAGAAGGCCGCAGCCGAAGCGGCTATGCGTGAGGCTGAGCGTCAGGCCGAATTGAAGGTCGGACGGAGGAGGAGGCAGGCCGAAAGAAAGGCCGCAACTCCCAAGGCCCCGTGAGCGAGGATCGTATTGATCGTCACCTAAGCGCGGAAGAATCCGTTGTCCAACACGATTGTCCTGTTACGTTTTAGGGCGGCGATCCGACAGTCGATTACCCCTCGAAGTCCGGTGCCGAGTGCGCTGAAACCTAACAGACGGCAAACTGCGCCCGGCAATTCATCAGGCGACACTCCGTGATTCACTTCGATCACCTTGCAGATCGCGAGATCAAGTTCGGCGGGTGGTAGGTATTCGGGCTTGCGCGGGCCGGCCGCAACAGGAAGATGAGAACGATCACGGATCTTCACTTCGGTATGGCCGAGCGTAACGATGTCGCCCTGCGTCGTTGCTCTGGAACCTGCAAGCAAGTGACGGATTGCCTGTTGCACAGCTTCGCGGATGCGACCACCGGCTCGGCCCAATCCCCATAATTGTCGCACCCTGGTGATGAGTTCCTCCGTATGGATCGGGGCTTCGATTCCGAGGATATTTTCCACAATCCCGGCGAGGCGCAAAACAGGAACTTCGTGCCACTCAAGATGACTCGGAACATTGAATTCCGCCAATACATACGCCACCGCCAAACCATTGTTGCCAACCTCCTCGACCGGACGCGCCCGTTCAATTGCGGGTTGTGGGTCACCCGGCGACTCGCCGCGTGCGCATGGGTTTTGTGTGACCACTTACGATTGCGGCCAGAACCTTCCGAAGCTGCTCGTCAGGCTTTTGGAACCAGTCGGCACTCCAAATCCGGTGGATTGTCCACCCATGGTCTTCAAGGACCGCCTGTCGTTGACGGTCCCGTTCACGGGCCGAGCGGGCCGAGTGATAGGTGGCTCCGTCACACTCGATACCAAGCAAGTAGCGGCCCGGCAGCCTTGGATCGACCACAGCGAGGTCGATGAAGAATCCGGCGGTGCCGACTTGGGTATGAACGGTGTGCCCGTGTCGTCAAGGTCGGAATCCTCGGCAAATAGCCGTTCCAGTGCCGGGAAGCCGTAGCCTAGCAACCTCTGCACCAAGCCGTTTCCGAGAAGGGGTTTACCATCCGGCCAAGTGTCGGGATCAAGGTCACGATACATCAGGAATTTCGCGAACGAGAAGAATCCCAGCACGATATCGCCTCGGAACACCATCTTACGCCCCTCGCCAGACAAAACCCGCAGTGCTTCACTACTTGAAGCCGCGTGAACCTTAACGAGCTTGCTCCGGACTTGCTGAGGGATGTTTAGCAGTCGGTTGCGGGTGCTCAAGTCGAGCAATAGCTTGCGGGCTTGCGCTAATTGGACGGCGATTTCTGGCACGGCGGAATGTTTGAGGTGAGGATAGGTACATCGAAGGGCGATGCTCCGTTTCAGTCGTCCGACGGTCACCTAATCATTCAGCGCCTTGAGCAGCGCGTCGCGGGCATCGGAGTAGAAGATGATGGTGACCCTGGTGGCGATTTCGTCGGGCAGTTCGAAGAGTTGTTTGCGGGTGGTCACGGGCATGAGAATGGTTTTGCAGCCTTTGTCGGCGGCGGCTTCAACGACACCGAAGGCGTTATAGATCGGTTCGATGGAGCCGCCGAGGTTCAGGCCGCCGACAATGACCATGCCGCCCTTGAAGTATTTTTCCAACAAGGCGGAACAAAGCGCGAGCAACACGCCCACACCGGTGGACGCGCCGGACTTGCTGGCGTCGAAGGCCCGGACCTGGAGGGTGTATTCGTGCGAACGGGGATCGCGGTCACCGACGAGCGACTTGGCATGGGCATAGAGATTCTGCTCGGCACAGCGGACGCTTTCCTTGAGCGGACCTGGCGGCGGTTGGTTGAGGATTTTCACGCCGGAACCCGGCCCGCCGTTGCATTCGATGCGGAACAGTCCGGGATTCTCATCCATGCCGCCGGGCGAAATTACCCAGACCTGGCCGGGTGGCAGCGGGTCGTCGCCGATGCTGTCTTCGCTCTGGAGTTCGGGCGTGGAAACAAATTGCTCCACTCCGTCGGGCTGCATGACGAAGCTGAAATGGGTGTTGCGGAATTCGGCGGAACCTATCCGCTTCTGCTGCTCCTTGATCCGGCGGCGGCATTCCAGCGCCAGCCGTGCGGCCCACTCGATGGCATCGTCCGGAATCTCCGTCTTGGAGTCCGGGAACATCAGCTTGAGGAGTCCGCTCATGGTTTTCTGGACGGCGTTGGTATCGCGTCCACTGAGCGCGCCGCCGAATTGGATGCGGCCTTGGATCTTCTGGACGCGCGACTGGACCCGCAGGTGATTCCAACACGACGACAGGAAATCGCTGACCAGGCCGAAGTGATCGGTGAGTTGCTCCTTGTTCACCTTGGGAATGTCCCAGCCGGGGATATAGGAATGGATGCGGTCCATGAAAGCGGTGTCGTCGCGCATTTCCGGCGGCATCGGCCCTAGCAGGTGGCCGATGCGTTGCTGGTGGGAGACATCGACATCGAAGTTGCCGACCATGATGATGCCGCCGAAGCCGCGGATGCTTTCCTTGCCGCGGCTGAATTCCCCGGACTCCATGTAGCCCTTCATGATGTTCACGCCGTCCTTCTGGTCGAAGGAAATTCCGGACACCTCGTCGAAGCACACCACATCGTACTGGCAGACTAGGCCGCGCTGGCCGGTGCTGTTGTTGACAAACATCCGCGCCACCGATGCCTTGCCGCCGGAAACCAAATGGGCATAGGGAGAGACTTGTTGGAAAAGGTGACTCTTGCCGGTGCCGCGTGGCCCGAGTTCCACCGCGTTGTAGTTATTCTCCACAAAAGGCACCATGCGCAGAAGCATCACGTCGCGGGTCCGTTCGGTTAGGGCCGCCGGTTCGAGCCCTATGCTGCGCAGCAGGAAGTGCTTCCATTCCTCGAAGGTGAACAGGGCGCGCCCTTCCGCCAGCGTGTCGAGCACGTCGCGCTTGGAGAGTTGGATTTCCCGCAGGCTCTCGATGCCGAAGGGCCTGCCGTTCTTTTCCTCCGCGATGGTCGGATCATAGGATAGGTCGATCTCGGCGTAGAAGCCACCGGTCAGCATCCGCTCATGGGTCTTGACGAGATCCTCGGGAATGCGCACATCGTTGAGTTGCAGGCTGGGAAGCTGGGCGAGAAAACAATCGTTCTTGGCATCCAGCCGGGCGGTGATGATGTCGATGATCTTCACCCGCCCTTGGCCTTTCGCCCGCGCCTTGAAGAGTTCCTCTTCGCCCGCTCTAACCGTCCTGCTTTCGAGCTGGCGCTGGACGATCTCCAGACCTTCCATGATTTCCGCTTCATTGATGCTGGCGCAGTAGCGGCCGAGGAGGAATTCCGCCACGTAGGTGGGCACCGGATACTGGCCCTTGAAGCGTCTGACCAAATCCTTGCGGACGGTATAGCCTTCAAAGCCCTTGGCGGCGATTAGATCAAGTGGGTCGAGTTGCATGATGATTGTTATTGGTTAGTTTTCTCCGATGGTGAGGGCTTTCTTGGCGAGCACTTCGCCGTTGCGCAGGATGACCAGGACTGCCGCCTGGCCAACCACTGAGTCGTCTTCCACAAAAAGCGTCAAAGTTCCCTCCCCGTCCGGGGCTTTCTCCTTCTGTGGATCATTGGTTTTGAAAATGGAGGAGCTTGGGTCGGCGGCCTTTCTCCGGATGTCGGCACGCAGCGTGGAATCCGCAGGGTCGATGCTGATCTTCAATTTAAAGCCGACCCAGCGGGCACCGGTGACGACAACACCGGCACCGGAGCTTACCTGTTCGCGCCTGAAATGCATAGAGAGGGTGAGGGCTTCCTGGAGAGTCAGGCCGCCATGCGCGTACTCGACGCCATTCTGGAAAACCGCGACACCCGGCGCGAGCACCACCGGGTGCTCGTTGCCCCAGAACCAGGGAACCACTGGGAGCTGATGTTTCGCCTGCGGATCGGGTAGGGCACAACGGCCCCACTTCGAAACTGTCAGGTGTGTCGGGAGATCCACTTTTGGCAGGCAGCCGGGCATCCAGAGCCAACCGTGATCGGTGACCACGCGCACACTGCTCCAACCCGCTTGCAGCAGTTCCTCGATCCGTTGGCGCACGCCCGACAATTCCTCGTGGATGCGCCAAGCGAGCTTAGCCCCCTGATCGTGGCCGTACCGGTCAAAGGCTCCCACTTCCGTCCAGCCGCATTGCTCCGGCTTGCCGGTTTGTGACGGATCGATCCAGGTCAAACCGCAGTCGGCCAACAGCTTGCGGAATTCGGAGGTGCCGCAGGGTTTGCCGGTTTTAGTGACGGTTGCCGCAAACTACGCCGAGGCCTCGTGGCCGTGCAAGGCCTTGGCGAGCGGATTCCAGGCGGGCTTGGCGGTGGCAGTGACGGAAGGCAACGCCGACCACTGTGCCGTGGCCTCAATCTGCAGCCCGTCCTGGGCCATGGATTCCATCAGCTCCTTGGCCAAATCCGCCCGCAGGCCATCGACAAACAGGATCACGGTGCCCGGTTCGGGCGCATGGTCACGCGCGTCTTGCCGGCTCCTGACCGGGTAGCCGGAGGCACAGTCCTGAAGGCGGAAAGCCAGATCCTCCAGCCACGGCAGATAGGTGGCACGCAGCGCCGCCGAGACCGCCCCGCAATCCTCCGATTTTCGAGCGGATTCCCAGGCCCGTCGGGCTTCCGCGTCCACCACCCAGGCTCCCGCGAGATAGGCCTCGCCGATGCTGGCGCAGTCGGTACCGGCAACGCCGGTTTGCATGCCCGCAAGCATCCGCTGCAGATGGGTGCTTGCTTTGGCCAGAGGAGCCTCACCCAGCCGCGCATAGACACTCCCGGCACGCGATGAATGCACCGTTGCCAGTGTGAGAAGCGCCGCTCTGGCTTTGGACGGCGGCAGGTTTCCCGAGTCCACGAGCCCTTTGCGCAACTCCTCTTCCAGGCGGCGGTTGGTGGCGGGGATGCGCGGATTGCTGCTAATGGAAAAGAGGTCGGCGGGTTGGACCAGGTCCAGCGCTTTCCTGACTCCGGGCAGCGACTGTGCCAAGTCCTCAAAGCGATTCCACACATTGGCCCACTTGCCGGCGGCGGAGGTCACCTTTTCCACGGCGGTGATGAGGCCGTCCTTTTCAGGATGGAAGCCGAGGTCCTTTTTGCAGTATGCCAGGAAGGCGGCGTACTGGCTTTCCGGCCAATCCTTGGCCGCCTTCTCCGGAGCGTTCATCCAGTCGAGCACCAGGCGTACCGGGTCACTGATGGCAAGGTCATGAAAATCCGAGGCCTCAAGTTGCTTGCCCCGCAGCGCCGCAACCGGCGTTCGCAGCACGGCTTCAAGTTGATCGCCAAGCGCCTGCTGGGTGGCCCGGTCCCGCGCGACCCTGAGACCCAAGCCGCCGTCTTCGGACGCGAGAATGGCGGCAGGTGTCCAGTCCTTGCCATTGAGCTGGCTGCAAAACTGCCCTTGGAACTGGAGCGCATACAAGTGGCGGGCGACCTCGGGAAAGCCCGCCGCCCTGCGGAACTGGTGTCGATAGATGCCCGGCAGATACACCACCGGCACACTTTCGCCGCTCCACTTGCCGAGTTGGTAGCGCACCCAGGTTGAGGGGCCGCTGAACTCACCCAGCCCGTTCTCATCGAGTTGGAAAAATCCCGGGCACGAGCTGGCGATCAAACGCACGGCCTTTTCCCACAGGCGCTCGCCGTCCGTCCACAGGATCACGCCGGGCCTGGCCAGATCGTGCCGGTTGTAACTGGCGGAATGCTGGAAGACGGACAGGAGATGGGCGAGGACGGTCATGGGGGAAATTGGTTGGGGATCAATGCCTTCAAAAACTCACCGCACGGCACGCAGAGGATGCCATCCTGCAGCAATCGTTCGGCACCACGGTAAAGGAGAAACCTGCGACTCTCCGGGTAGTCTTCGGCGAAGCTCTTCAATCCGCGCAAGTCCTCGGGGCGCACCCTGCCACTGTTTTTCACCTCCACCGCGTAAAGCCCGCTCGCGCCATAAACCACGAAGTCCACTTCCAGTTTGGCGCGGGTCTGCCAATAGTGCAGCTGGTGATCGCCGGCGCTATAGTCGCACCACGCACGCAGGTGCTGGGCCACGAGGCCTTCGAGTGCGCCGCCATCGATATCGGCCTGGGAATCCAGCGGACCCGTCGGGCGGTTCGCCCGGAACACACCCGCGTCGAAAAAGAAGAACTTGGGATGGGCCGCCAGTTCCCGCTTTGCCCTGCGCGTGAAAACCGGGACCCGGAACGCCAGCAACAAGTCTTCCAGGATTTCCAGATAGCCCTCCACCGTCTTGCGGTTCACCTGGCATTCCCGTGCGACGTTGGCCAGATTGAGCACGGAGGCCTGGGAAAAGCTGATCGCTTCCAGAAACCGGGAAAAGGAACCGACGTTCCTCACCAACCCTTCCGCCTGCACCTCCTCGCGCAGGTAAAGCCCATTGTAAGCTCGCAGAATTTCCGAAGGGTCTGCCGCACCCAGAACCACCGGCAGCATGCCCAGGCGCAGCGCGTCTTCCAATCGAAACCGCGCGCCCAGTTCCGCCGCCATGAATGGATGCAACGATTTCTGCGCCGCCCGCCCGCCTAACAAATTCACCCCGCCCCGGCGCAATTTGCGCGCGCTGGATCCCGTGAAGATAAACTGGGTTTGCCCCTTCTCCTCGATCATGAGATGCGCCACTTCCAGCAGCTCGGGCAGCTTCTGCACCTCGTCGATCACCACCTGCTTCAAACCGGGTTGCGCCGCCACCCGTTCCCGCAGGCGCTCGGGACGCGCCGCCATTGCCCGCAGCGTCTCCGGATCGAGCAAATCCACCCTCAAGGCATCGGGAAACTGATCCCGGGTCCACCAGGTCTTGCCAGTACCACGCGGGCCGAGCAGGAAAAAGTGATCTGCGGGAGGGGTGAAAAATCGCGGTTTTGATTCCATTTTGCGCCTCAATTTGGAGTTTGCCATGCCGAATTCAAGCAAATTCTTTACCTCCGTTCGGGCCGGCTAGCCGGTGGAGGTGAAAACCGCTCTGCCCCCAATGGCTCTCCGCCAACTGCACCAGATGCGCATGGTGGGTGAACAGCAGGACTTGCGAGCGCTGGCCGAAGGCGTGCAGGGCCGTGAGCGCGTGCAGGGAACGAGCATCGTCGAAATGCACCAACAGGTCATCGAGGATGAGCGGCATTGCTTCGTGCTCGGCCAAGTGGAGTTCCAGCCCGGCGAGGCGGAGGGCCAGGAAGAGTTGATCGCGTGTGCCCTCGCTCATCCCCTCCACGGCAACGGTACGGTTCGCTGAATCCCCCGCTCTCTGCCCGGCGATCACCGGTTTATCCCCCGCATCGTAGCTGGTTGTGATGCCGGAAAAGGCCGCACCGGTGATTTCCGAAAACCAGTGGCTGGCCTTTTCCATGAACGGTCCTTGGTTCTGCTCCCGGAAGCGATCAATCCGGCTCTTCAACAAGGAAATCGCCAGATGCAGACGCACAAAGCGCTCGCCGTCCCGTTGAATCCGGGCGGTTGCCAACTCCGCGAGCTGGGCTTGTTTGGCCGACTCGTCGGAAGCGTTTTCCATCCCCTTGCGCTGGTTGGAGTATTCCTGCGCTTCGTTTCTAACCGCCTCAAGCGCCGTTTCCGTTTCGGTGACGCGCCCGTCAATGACACTCAGCGAGCCATCAAGCTCCGCGCCATCCTCCTGTTCCACACGCCCGATGAAATCGTCCACAGCTTCACCCCTGGAGAATCCTGCGAGGGAATCGCGCAAGGTTCGCACGCGCTCGTCGATTCGCTTTTTCTCCTCGAAGTGTTGGATGAATCCGTCCAAGGCATCCTCATGCTTGAGCGAGGCAGCGAGCAACATGGAATCGAAAGCTTCCCGGGTTTGTCTTGCCTGTTGGCGCAGCAGGGCCAGTTCCGTCTCCTTGTCCGGGAGCTGAACCTGGAGGTCCTCGAAGCGGGCTTGGGCTTTCCTGGCGCTATCGAGCCGTTTCCAAAGTTCGGCTTCATCATTCTCCACACCGCGGGATTCGAGTTTCAGTGCGGTACCGAGCTGTGAGAGGGAGCCTTCATAGCTGGTGATGTGGCCGTCCAGCGCCTCACACTCGTTGGTTAGAGAAATCCAACGATCATATTCCACAAACAGGTCCTTGCGCGAACGCAGCAACCCAACGGCTGCCTCCGCTTCCAGAGCCTCGGGCAGCGATAGCCCAATGCGGCAGGCATTCCACGCTGTCTGAGCGTTTGCCGCCGCCGCTTGCAGTCCTGGCAACTTTCCGGTGATTTCCTGACGATCGGTTTCTTTGTTAGCGATCTGGCGAAGCACCTCGCTGTCGGCGCCCACCGCACGGTTGTGTCTGTCGATTTTCGTCCGCGCGGCAGACAACAGGACCGACAACTGATCCTCCTTGATTGGCAATACGGATTTCAAAACCGCCACCGCCTGCACCACCGCCTCCTCGTCTTGCGAGATTCGCTTCGTGTCAGTGCTCCACTGATCCCACTGGCGGCCGAATTCCTCCCAGCTTTCCCGCCATTCCATCATCTCGCGTGGGCTCAGCGGGTTGACGTTGCATGACTCCCAGGCCTTGGTCCATTTCGCGTCCAAGGCGGTTTTCGCCTCCACCGCCAGGTCCTGCTGTTGCTGAATCTCCGCGAGCGCCTTTTCGGCCAGCACGAGCTGCATGCCCTTTTCCTCCAACCGGGCGACAGCTTCGGCTTCCGTGCGCAGTCGATCCGCCAGGTCATCCGCGGCAACCACCGCATTCGGATAGGCTTCTTCCAGCGGCAGACCGGCAACGAATTCCCCGTCAGCACCACCACCCTTCCAATCCTTCAGAACGAGATTCCAACCATGCTCGCGATGAATTCTCGCGCCCGAGAGATCCTCCAAGCTCGGAAGATTCCGCTGGCGGTTGAGACGCGCCAGCTCCGCCGTCACCTTGTCCACCTTCGCCTGTTCGTCCGCTTTGCGTTTTTCCAGGTCTTGGTCCTGCCGCTTGAGTTCGTCGAAGCTTTCCCGGAACCGTTCAATCGTGGCTTTCAGGGGCACGTCCGATGTGCGAATTTGTTGGAGATCTTCGGGACAGCCCGGCAACTGGGAGCGAAGGGCTTCGAGCTTGCGCCGCGTGGTCTCCGCAGTGGTGATTCGCGCCGCCAATCCATTTGCCAGGTCCTCACAATTCTTTGTTTCGCCGAACGCCTTTTCCAGCGCCTGAAGATCCTCGGTATCGACCGGCGTGCGTTGCTGCCTGAGTCTATCGATTTCCTTCTGCAGGGCTTCAGCCGTCTCCTTAGCGGCATTCAGATTCTCTGTGGCCGTGGCCAAAGTCCGCGCATTCTGTTCGGCTTCCAACAACTTCACTTGCGAGAGACGGCGGGGTTCCAACTCTGCAAGCGGCGTGGTGATCTCCAATTCCCTACACGTCACCGCCAGGTGAAGCTTGGCCTGCTCCGCCTCCGTCCGCTTTTTGGCAAGGGTCTGTTTCTGGTTACGATAGACCGCGATGCCCGTGTGCAGGCGGTCTATTTCCGATTGTTCTGCAAGGACTTGCGGGGCAAGCTGACAGGCAGCCACTTGGGTTTGGAGGCCCGCGATTTGAATCTCCGTCGGTTCGATCTGATTCTGAGCCGTCTGCCAGTCCGCACGCGTCTGTTTGATGGATTCACCGAATTTTTCGCTCAAGTCCGGCATTTCCGGTAGTTCGGCGAGTTGTTTGAGGCACTCGCGCCATTGGCCCACCACTGGCAGCGCATCCCGGCAGCGTTCCAGCCAGGCCTTGCGAATAAACAAAGCCTGCCTTTCCTCCAACAATATCCGATGCTGTGAGGTCCTCTGTTCGAGCGCCTGCTGCACCTCATCCCAGGCTTCCGGTTTGATGACCGAATCCTTGGCAAGCTTGAGGCACTCATCGAGTTGCTTGCGGGTGGTGCGAATGCTGGCACCGGCACGCCCCCGGAATGATTTTGCGGCTTCCGCCTCCAGGCTTTGGATCACCTTGTCCACCGGAGTGCCGCCGAGGCTGGCTGAAAAGAGGGCCTCACCAAGTCTGCCTTCGCCGCGGAGCAGGGAGTCGGCCCCCTGCCGGAGTTCTTCCGATCCGAGACCAAACATGCTGTCGAAGTAGGCTTCATCGACTCCCCCGAGAAAATCCTTCAAGTTCGCTTCCGGCATCGCCTTGTTCTCTTGATCCAGAAGCGTATCCTTGTTGCCTTTCCGTCGTTGGAAAAAGCGTGCGGTGCCGTCCTGTTTTTCCAACTCCAGATCTCTTGACATAGGGGGATTTTTCATTTCGTAGGGCGGGCGGGGTGAGGTGAGGACGGCGATTTGAAAAAGCGTATGAAACGGGCGGTTTGAAAAGGGCATGGTGTTAGGGGTCGTCTGCTTCAAGAACT
>JAPLUI010000060.1 GCA_026397725.1 Verrucomicrobiota bacterium
CCGCGGTAGACGATAGGCGATGCCCGCAGTGCCGCCGACGAGTTGCCGTAGGCCTCGTTGCCGACGACCCCGAGCGACACGTCCATGCCGATCCGCTTCGCCGCCGCCATGATGGCATGCAGCCGTTTCCGGAACTCCACGACTTTAGGATCATCGGCCCCGTCGAAGTGGTGCATGTCGTACCACACCACCAGCTCGTTGAGTCCCCACAGCGCAAGGTCCTCCACATACCGTTCGATCTCCTCGACAGGTGCTTCATGATAGTAGTTATGGAAATGAGTTGCGAAGTAGATGCCCCGTACCTGCCGGGTCGGCACCGATGTGCCACGCCACGGCCCGGGCGTGAAGCCGCCTTTGTCGTAACGGGACGTCCGCAGGAACTTCCCGACCCCGGCGACAAGACCCCGCTCGTCATTGCCCGCAATGCGGACGCCGCGGCCCGTGCGGTCTTCGATCCGGTAACCTTCCGCACCGATGCCCTTCTCCACAGCCAGTTCCACCGTCAGCGGCACATTGGTGCCAGTGACCACCTTGGCCTCGCAGCGCTGCATGACCTGCCGCGTGAAAACCTTGCCGGTGTTCTCGATCACCGGGCCGGTGCGCGACGGTAGCACCAGCCGTACTGATTTCACAGCCGCAGGCTGAACCTCAGCCGCCAGCAAATTCGAACTCAACAGGCATAACCCGAGCCCTATTGATATTTCAATATTCATCAATTTTCCTTTCAATCGTTGCCTGCTTGTTTCAACCCGTCTCTAACAGTCATTTGCCGGCATCAGGTGCTTTCCTTTTCATTTCCCTCGATGATCAACATCCACCCCTGGAGCGGTTCCACGGGAATGGGTTCTCCGATCTTGAATTCATGCTCCGGTTGGAACCGGTCCACAGCGGGCGCCTTCAGGATGACCTGCCCGGGTTTGAGCCCCAGCGCCGGCCAGTCAATCTTCAGGTTGACCGTGACCGGCTTCGCCGCCCAACTGGCCAGGGCAACCAGCGTCCGCCCCTGCCTGACATAGACCGTCGCCAGCACCTCTGGATGATCGGTTCTAACCGGACAGTTCTCTTCCCACCAGCCGATCATTTTCGACTCCGCGATGCCGAAGTCATCCCACGCCTTCCAGACGGGGCGCGGGTCGGCGGCGTCGGTGCATGGAAGACGAGCGGTCATGCCATAGACCATGCCGCGCCAACGGTTGCCGCCGTTTTGCAGCATGTCGCCCATCAGGCCAAACGGGATGCCGCTCACCTCGACGAGCCATTGGTCGGGCGTCATCGCGTCGTAGTTGAAACTCTCGCCAAACCACGTGCGATCGACATACGGCATGAACTCGAGATACTGGTCGGCCGGGCCGATCGAGAAGCCGGTGTTGGAGTGCAGATCGATCATGCAGCCGGGACGGTTGCGTTCCATGACCTTGCGCATCCGCTTGAGGATCGTGCGGTCATAGGTCACGTCGTCGAGGTAGAGGCAGTCAATCGGGATGTTCTTCACCAGCCAGCCCAAACCCTCGACGTAATAGTTATACCAGCGGGACGCCCCGCTGGTCAGAATCGCCGCGTCCACGCCCCCGCCTTGGATTTGCGTGTACCATTGCGGCGTGTAGTTGTTGACCAGATGCTCGCGCAGCCATGGGAAACCACCTTCGCCGCCGCCGGCGAGCACCTCGTCGCCGAGACTGCGCAACGCCCACAACTCGGTCACGCGCGAAGTCAATTCGCGAACGGTGTAGTAGATTTTCACCTTGGCGCCGCGTGCCTGCCAGGTTCGGCAGAACTCGCGCATCTTGTCCACGGCGAGGAAGGGATAGTTGATATACGGATTGACCGGCGTTGCGTGGTGGACGTTGATCAGGTTGATGCCGGGCGGGATGTCATCGACGCTGTGATAGTACCGCTCGCGAAAATGTTGCGCCGAGTCGAGCGGTTTGACTGGCGTGATCAACAGTGCAAACTCGAATGTCAATTTCTCGCCCACCTTCAACTCACGCGGGCCGCTGAACGCGCGTGCCACGACTTGATCGGCCCCCGCGTCGGCAATCGTCACACCGCCTTTGCCGCCGTTATGCCACGTCGCGGGCGGCGCTGGATGATAGAGGTTGAGCAGCGGGCCGTGATAGCTGCCGCCGCGCAGTTCACACCAGAGCCCGGCATGGACGCCGCCGAGCCAGAAGCTGTCATACGGCCCGTTCCACCGCCATTCATGCTGCGCCGGCCGCGCCCCGCCTAACAGACCGGCGCCGATCATGTATTTCGCCGCTTCTTTGCGCAGCGACATTTCCAGCAGCACATCCTTGAGCTTCATGTCAGCCGCGGGTGTCATTGTCACGAAGTACCGCAGATGGCCGTCAAACTCCATTTCGCCTTTGCACGTCAGGGTCGCGGCCGCCGTCTTCGCCTCACTCTCCCAACAGACGCGGGCATCGGAACGCTGCGTGAACCGCAACGTGCCGGGTCCAAAGGCCACCGCCCCTTCCGGCGTCTCCGCCGCAAAACGCATGGGCGCCGAGAGCACCCGCTCGGTGCCCGCCTGGATCGCGGCGGGCAAACCGTTTCCGCCCAGCGTCACCTGGCGCCCGAGGCAGGTAAGGGTCTCGCCTTGCACACCCAACGGCTGATAGGGCGCGATGACGGTCTCCTCGGAACCCGCCGTGGAGTTGAGCCAGCGCAAGCGCGCAAGCCGCCACAAGTCGCCATCGCCGCAGTCGGCCAGGGCCTCGCCCGCCACCGTGAGTTTCACCGCCACGCTCTGCGGCGCGATGCCGTTCGCGCGGAGTGTCACCGTGCCGGTGTACACTCCGGCCGCCTGTTTCATCCCGACCTGAATGCCGCACCAGAGCGGCTGCACTTTACCGGCGGGGATCCCGACGGCCTTGGTGAAAGGCAGGCCGCGACTATCGATTCCGCCAAGGTTGAAGCAAGTCATGGCCGAGACAGGGATTTCCGCCTTTCCAGGTCCGCACAGCAGCGAGAACTCGACGCTCACGTTCGCCACCGCCTGATGGGGCGCGGCGGCGCCGATCTGGAACACGTAATACTCATTCGGCCGGGCCTCGCCCGTGAACCCGGCCGTGGGTCCGCGCGCAGTCCAACGCAGCGGCAGGTCACCTAACATCCTGATAGGAAACTTCCGATCTTCCGGAAACAGCAACAGGGGCTGGGGATGCGCCGCCTTGAACGCCGTTACCTCATCGGCTGTCGCGATGACCGCCATCGGGTCGAACCGGTCGAATTCGCTGCGTGCCTGCAGCCCGATCAGCTTGGCTTCCGGCAGCGTCTTCCATTTGCCGGCCTGGATGGCCGCGGCATCAAGCGCGTTGGCCTGCCGCCACACCGGCTGCGCCTTTTCGACGTAGGGCAAATAGTCGCCTCCGTACCCGCCACAGCCCCGATCAGGCGTGTACGGGAGGTAATAAACGGCGTATTCGCCCGGCCTCCCACCCTCGAAAACGACATCCGCCGCTTCTCGCGAACAGGTGACGCGGAGCGCATTGGTCACCTCCAGGCCAGCCGGGTCCGTCACGATGATGGCACGCTTTTCCATCCCGCCGAATTGCAGCCGCCACGGCAAATGGATCCGCACCGCTGGCACCGCGGCATCCACCAGCACCCGCGCCCGGTGATGCCCAAGATTCTCCGGCCATTGCTTTTCACTCTCGATCACGCTGTAGGACGCCGTGGTTTCTGCCATGGCACGCCCCAAACCGGCCGCCGCCAAAATCGAACTCAACAGACACAACCCGATCAATTTTGATATTCTCATATTCATTCTTTTCTCCCTGATGCTACCCTTGTTTGTCGCTACTCGCTTCCGATCCGAACCTCCAGCGGCTTCCCGTCCAACTTCAGTGGCTTGGCAAACCGCACCCACATTCCCCTCGACGACCCAGTACTTAATCCTAGATCGGAAAATTGAAACCACGGATTTCACGGAATGCACGGATAATGAATGAGTTATGGATTATGTGGCATTCACCATTTGGGTTAGCTTTGGACTTGCTAGATCAGGACCATCTTATCCGTGTAATCCTCTTCAATCCGTGAAATCCGTGGAAAAAACGTCGCTGCAACCCTATCCATCTCCCTTTTTAGGTTCATATCGGCAATGCCATTCAGACTCACGGCGGGCCGTCCTGGAGAATGGCGTTTTGGATGGTGTAAAGTCCGCCTTGCCAGCCGTAGAATTTGAAACGCTGCGGTTCGTCGAGAAGTTGTTTTTGTGCAGGATCGATGATGGTGACAGGGCCGAGACTCATGCCGTCCACCGTCCCGGAAAGCGTGTCGTTGTCGCGCTGCAGGGCCAGTTTGTAAGTGGTCCCGGTCGTCCACTTCGGATCGCCGTAGGGTGTGAGACCGATGGCCGTGCCTTCCAACGGATACCAAACCAGGCGGGAGCCCTGCGGCGAGACCTCCACCGCAAAGCCTCCGCGGTAGAGCGGCCGGGCGGAAGGTGACAAAAACAGATATGCCCACGCCAGCTCGCCCCTTCCTGTGATCTCGGCCCGGAGTCCGCATTTCTTCCCCAGCGCGTATTCGATCACGGGAGCGACTTCGGTGAAGCCGGGGATACGCGATACGCCAAAACGGAAACTGTTCCCCATCCGTTTCTCCCAGGGGACATGACAGGCGAGGATCGAGTTGCGCTTTTCACTCATGCTATAGACGATTGAAGAGGCCCAAAGCTCGTCACCCACCAGAGACAGGCTCCACGAATCGGCACTCGCGCCACCATCCTCGACCGGGTGCGATCCGTCGTTGAATCCCCAGGAACCGGGCGCGACACGCCAGTTCTGCGGGTTCAGCGGATCCGCCAGATCGAATTCATACAACCGTTGGATCGCGGTGACGTCGTTGATACCCGGGATTTGCCAGCCACCCAGATAGCCCTTTCCGTCGTGGATGAATCCGCCGGAGCCTTCCTCCTGGTTGCGAACAAGGATTGGGGCCTCCACAAGCGTCTTGTGCGACATTGGCGAACCGAGCCGGGGCACGATCGCTCCCCGAATCTTGATGTCGGACTCCCCGTGATTCCAGCACAGCAGGTAGTCACGGGTTTGGGGCCGGGGATAGACCCGAACGCACACGATGCGCCCGCCACCCGCATCACCCCCCTCGCTACGAGGGAATTTCTCCCAGAGCGTTAGAGCGTCCCCCCAGGGGCCGGCAAAGCTTTTGGTTTGCGAGCGGCGGACGTAGCCCCACGAGTTCTTCCAATCGATAAAACCATTGCTGCCATCAGCGACCCCATAGGCCAGACAGGGCGTACCGTCCATGTCCAGAAAGGCAAACGGATCGCCAGCGTATGTGGTTTGGGGAGGACAATCGACGACGAGCCCGACCGGCTCCCACTGTTTGCCGATCGGCTTCTTGAATCCGAAAATACGCGCATACGACCCGGCCCTGCCCCCGCCATATTGCTCGTCCACGGAATAAAACGCGGTGAACTGCCAGAGCGTGCCGTCGGGATCGCCGACGACGGTGGAATTATTTTGTGCGGCGCACATTGGATCAAACTTCTTTTCCGTACCGGTACCCACGACCTCTCGATCACTCCATGCAATCCTGGAAATCGGCCCCGCGGCTTTGGTCTGCCGGAATGGCTCTCGCATGTCGGCGAGATTCCATGCGCCTTGGAACTGCAGTCCTGCCGTAACCCCACCGGTCATCGCTCCGGAGGAAATGATTTCCAGGTTCAACTGGTCCCCAGCTTTCAGAGCGAGCGGCTCGGCCAGCGCGATGCGGTATTCCTGGGCAACGTCAAGGGGTGGGAAGATCCGTCCGTTTTGGCGCGTGTACTCATTGAGTGGAGTGCCATAGACAGGGATTGTGACGCATTCCTGACGCAACGCGCCGTTGACCCTCAACCCCACAACGGTGGGAGCGTCGAGCGGTCCCACGCAATTGGAAAGCCGCGCATAAAAGCCGGAAAGCGTTTCATTGCCTTTCGCCTCTAAACGGCTGATCACATTGAACACCCGTGATTTCACGGTGCTAACACTTGAGTTCACTTCCTCGCGTCCATCAGCCGCGACGGCTACGCCCGCCACAAGCCAGGCACCTATCGTCATCAAAGCCATCGTCTGGCACATAGGGTTTGCTTTCTTGCCGACCAACACATTCTTCACACGTTTCATTGCCTGTTTCATTCCTTCATTGTAAGCGATTCCTGTTTGTTGCTACTTGCTTCCGATCCGCACCTCCAGCGGTTTCGCGTCCAACTGCAGTGGCTTGTCGAAGCGCACTTCGAACTCGTCCGCATCGACGGCCTTGATCGAGCACGGCACGGCCTTGCCGCCCTGAGTTGCTCTAACAGTCGGCTTTCCGGAATTGCGGACGCCGAGGAATTCAAGCTCGAACGGGCGTTCAAAGGTCAGGACAAACTTCTGGTCGCAATCCGGCTCGACGCACGAGTAGTCCAGGCCGCCCCAGGTGACGGACCCCGGCAGAAACGTGCGGAGTTTACCCTTGGTGAACTCGGAGCCCCACGTGACCTGGCCATCGCCGTCGTTGCGGATCATCCCGCAGAGCGTACCGCCGCCGGCCCGCTTGGATTGCAGGAGAAGCCCATCGACCTGGCCGCCCTCCTCCCTAACAGGACTGCCGTTGTCGCACTCGGGATTCGGGACCATGCAGGCCAGGGAGACCGTCTTTTCGAACTCATCCGGATTGGTGATCTGGAAATCGAAGAAGAGGACCGGCAGGCTGCTCATCTTGCTGTCGCCGGGGATCCAGGGCGCAAAGGCCTCCATCTTCACGTCCAGCGGCATGGCCTGGTGCTTGAACGTGTACTGGCACTTGGGAAAGAGCGGCAGGTATTCCACCTTCATGCCTGCCGCGCCGCCGGCAACCAGGTCGCCATTCCATTCCCCCTTGGCATCCTTCATATTGAGCTGGAACCGGTAGGGACCGCCGAACGTCGGCCCATAAAACTGCAACCCCAGGTCGCCCGAGCGGATCTCGCCGCCGCCGTAGGTGCCGTCGGCGTTGATGTGGAGAAAGCCGGCTCCAAAGCCGCCATAATACGGGGTGTCCTCCATCACGCCGTAATCTCCCTTGCCCAACGTGCCCGTCGCGTGCGGCGTCTTCCCCTCGCAAGCGACCGGGATGGAGGACAGCACCGTAACGGCAACAATGAGGCAGGCCGCAGTGCGGCGTGTGGTTTGGCTTTTCATTTGGATTCTCCTGTGATGGTTTGGTGCAATTGCGTTTGTCTTCCTCATCATGTGTCTTTCACTTCTTTCCCTGATAGTCCTTTGGCAGCGGAGGCCGGACAGCATCAATGGCGTTCTCCGCGTGATAGATTTCGAACTGGCTGTAGACCACTTTTGTTAGATCCTCGAAAATCCCCTCGGAATATGGGAATCCGCCGCTTGAAATACCCTTGACCGCATTCCATTGGCCCTGCGAATGGGCGCTCAGCGGCGTGGTGCCGAACCCGCCCCACGGGAATGTATTGTGCATGCTGATCTCGGGGAAGCCGATGATCGGCAGGCCGGGATCTTTCGGATCGATCCTGGGGCCGACCGAAGGCTCAAGCAGAATCTCGTCTGCCAGGCAATTGGTCCGCGCGAGCTGTTCCTTGATCCCGCCCCATTCCCCTTGATCAATCATCCATGTGGAGAGGACGATCTTCGTACCCGGCATCTTCGTGCGGGCGAGCTTGCCCACCTCTGTGACGCACTTCATGAAGCCTTTCGAGCCCCACGGCGTGCACTCCGCACAGCCGCAACTGCCCTGGTCGTAAGGCCAGATCCAGACAAACCGGGGCTTGAGATCGGCCGCCCAGTCAAACTCCTCACCGAGGACCTTCAGGATATACTTCATCCCCTCCGGCTTGCTCGGGCAGACATAGCACGGGAAGTAGCAACCGCGGTAGACGATAGGCGATGCCCGCAGTGCCGCCGACGAGTTGCCGTAGGCCTCGTTGCCGACGACCCCGAGCGACACGTCCATGCCGATCCGCTTCGCCGCCGCCATGATGGCATGCAGCCGTTTCCGGAACTCCACG
>JAPLUI010000207.1 GCA_026397725.1 Verrucomicrobiota bacterium
AGTTGTGCGTGGTCCCGCCGGGTAGGGAGGGCTGGGCGAGGCGATACACGCCGCCGGTCACGGTCACCGTTTGGCTCGGCAGGGGCGTGAGCCCGAGGCCGCTGCTGCCGGCCCCGTTGCTGGTGAGGGTGAGGGTGGCGGTGCCGTTCTTCGAGCCCGCGCTGCTGGTGCCGATGCCGACAGCCAACGAGCTGCCGTTAGACGCGCCGGGTGCCAGGGCGGTGAAGGAACCGCCGTTGGTGGTCACCCCGCCGGTCGCGCCGCCGATGCTGGCATTCAGGGATTCGGAAAAGGTGTCGTTAGGTGCCTGATTCGAGAGCGTCAGCACTTGCGAGGGCGCGGTGGCCCCGACGTGGAAATTCCCGAACACCACCGGCTCCGGGGTGTGGTTGCTCGGGGCGGCATAGCGGTAGGCACCGCCGGTGATCGACAGCGTTTGGTCCGCCACGTTGTCGAAGTTGTTGAGCAAGCGCACCGTCTGGCCGGTCAAGGGCCCGGCGTCGCTGACGGTGAAGGTCACCGCCAGGCTGCCGGAATTGCCGCCGGGTAGGATCGGGCCGAAATTTCCCGCCGTGACGCCAGCCCCGCTGAGGCGCGGGTCGGTGAGGTGGCCGCCGTTGGCGCTCGTCTGAATGGCCCCGCGCAGGTGCGTGCCGCTGGTGCCGGTGTTGTTGATCTGATAGAAAAGCGTCGGGGTGTCACCGACGCGGACTTTGCCGAATGCCAACACCGGGGTCGCCGTCGCCCCGCCGCTGACACTGCCGCCGAGGGTCTGGCCAGTGCCGCCGACCGCATTGATGGCGCCGGTGCCGCTGACGTTTGCCCGCGGGTCGAAAGTGTTGCCGTAGCTGAGGCTCTCGTCGGAGGTGTAATCAATTCCGACCTCGAAGGTCTTCGTGCCGAGGACCAGGGTTCCTTCCTGGACGAGAAAATCGGCGGAGCTGCCGATCGCGGCCCCGGCGCTCAGATCGAGGGTGCTGCCGGGTTCCACCTGCACCATGTCGCCGCCGGCACTCTGGATGCCGTTGGTGAAAGTGAGGGTGGTTAAGGTAGTGGAGCGGACGCTGCCGCTGTTGGTCGGGCGGACGGCCACGGTGCCCCCGCCGAACAACTTGCCGCTGGCCGAATTGGTCAGCGACGCAGGAATGAAGGTGCCGCCGCCGAGGTGCACGGTGCCAGCGTTCGAAAAGGCGTTGGTGGTGGCGTAATTCCGGCCGGCGAGGATGTGCAACGCACCGGCACTGGTATTGGATGTGAGAAGATCTTCCAATGGCGTCTTGGAGGGGGTTACGAAGATCGCCGAGTCCGTCCCGGTCAGATAGATCTCCGCCGCGTTCGAGGCGAAGCCGTTGCAGTTTATCCAGAGAGGGGCACCGTAGTAGGATGTCCACGTGCCAGCGGTCAGGGTGGTGCCCTGGAGGTTCGTCAGAGTGGTCGCCTGGATGACCAGCATACAATCCCAGAGAGCCACGACGCCGCCCTCATTGGTGAACACCGCCGGGTTGACAGTCAGCGTGCCGCCGATATTGGAAGAGGAATAAATCCAGCCTTGGTTGACCAACGTCGAGGTGCCCCCGACGAAATGCGCCTGCCCGATGGTCCCGGCACCTCGCGCCACCAGGTTGGGGCCGAAGGTCAGGGTGTGGTCGCCATCGATGGACAGGAAGGCATTGGCGTTGACGAAATTCAGCGTTTTGGTGACATATATCTCTTGGATGGTGGTGGAGCCGAGGGTGCCGGTTTGCTCATAGCCGAGGCCCCCTGGGCTGCCGTCGTCATTTCCAAGATAAGCATCGCCGGTGAACGTCGCGCCGTTTTGCAGGCGGACCACGTGGCCCGCCCCCGGTTGGTCGAGCAGCAGGTCGCCACTGAGCGTTGCGCCGTCCAGGCGATTGCTGCCATTGCCAGAAAACAGCAGGTTGGCTCCGCCCGTTCGGGTGATGGTGCCACCGGTGATCCGGCCGCCATCCAGCGTCCAGTCGCCGGTCATCGCGGTGAGGGCGAAGGTGCTGCCGGCGTTGTTCAGCTCACCGCGGAGGTTCACCGTGCTGGCACCGCTGCGATTGAAGCCGGGCAGGCCCAGCCCGGCGGTGGTGCAGGTGCCGTAAAGGTTGAGGGTGCTGTCCGCCAGCAAGATGGTGCCGGCGTTGCTGAAGTTGCCGTAGAAGTTCAGGTTCGAGCCCGCTCCGTTGCCGTAAAGGATGCCCCCGGCGGCGTTGCTCCAGTCGGCGGCTTGGAAGGTGAGGGTGGCTCCGGCGAGCGCCTCGGCAATGCCCTCGTTGGTGAACAGCGAGGGGTTGATGGACAGCGTCTGGCCCGCCAGATCGGCGGTGATCCGGCCCTGGTTGACCAATGTCGAGGTGCCCCCGACGAAATGCGCTGAACCGATGCTCCCCGCGCCCCGTGCCACCAGGCTGGGGCCTAAGGTCAGGGTGTGGTCGCCGTCGATGGACAGGAAGCCATTGCCAGCGGTGAAATTCAGCGTCTTGCCATCGAGGGTGCCGGTGTGCTCATAGCCGAAGCCCCCCTGATTGCCGTCGGCATTGCCAAGATAGGCGTCGCCGGTGAACGTCGCGCCGTTCAGCAGGCGGACAAGGTGGCCCGCTCCCGGCTGGTTGAGGAGCAGGTCGCCCGCGAGGGTGGCGCCGTCCAGGCGGTTGTTGCTATTGTTTGGAAACAGTAGCTTGGCCCCGCCCGCCTCCGTGATCGTGCCACCGATGATTCTCCCACCCAGCAGCGTCCAGTCGCCGGTCGTCGCGGTGAGGGCGAAGGTGCTGCCGGTGTTGTCCAGGTCACCCAGCAGGTTCACCTCGCAGGCACCGGTGCGGCTGAAGCCGGCCAGGCCCAGGCCAGTGGTGGTGCAGGTGCCGTAGAGGTTGAGCGTGGCGTCCGCCAGCGAGATGTCGCCGGCGTTGCTGAAGTTGCCGTAGAGGTTCAGGATCGAACCCACCCCGGTGGCCAGGAGGGTCCCCCCGGCGGCACTGCTCCAGTCGGCGGTTTGAATGGTGAGAGTCGCCCCGTTGATGGCCTCGACCTTGCCCTGGTTGGTGAACATCGACGGGTTGATCATCAGCGCCTTACCCGCCAAATCGGCGGAGATCAGGCCGTTGTTGATCAGCGTCGAGATCCCCCCGACGAAATGCGCTGAACCCAAGCCTCCCGCGCCCCGCGCCACCAAGCTGGAGCCGAAGGTCAGGGTGTGGGTGCCGTCGATGGACAGGAAGCCGTTGCCATCGGTGAAATTCAACGTTTTGGCGTTGAGGGTGCCGGTCTGCTCATAGCCGAAGCCCCCCTGATTGCCGTCGGCATTGCCAAGATAAGCGTCGCCGGTGAACGTCGCGCCGTGCAGCAGGCGGACCATGTGGCCCGCTCCCGGTTGGTTGAGGAGCAAGTCGCCCGCGAGGGTGGCGCCGTCCAGGCGGTTGTTGCCATTGTTTGGAAACAGTAGCTTGGCCCCGCCCGCCTCCGTGATCGTGCCACCGATGATTCTCCCACCCAGCAGCGTCCAGTCGCAGGTCGTCGCGGTGAGGGCGAAGGTGCTGCCGGTATTGTCCAGATCGCCGCTGAGGTTCACTTCGCAGGCACCGCTGCGGCTGAAGCCGGCCAGGCCCAGGCCAGCGGTGGTGCAGTTGCCGTACAGGTTGAGCGTGCCGTCCGCCAGCACGATGTCGCCGGCGTTGCTGTAGGTGCCGTAAAAGTTCAGGATCGAACCCGCCCCGGTGGCCTTGAAAGTCCCTCCGGCCGCGCTACTCCAAGTGGTCGCATAGACGTTGACGGTGGCCCCGGTGAGCGCTTCGACCATGCCCTGATTGATGAATGCCGACGGGTTGATCATCAGCGCCTTGCCCGCCAAATCCGCTGAGATCCGGCCTTGATTGACCAGCGTCGAGGTGCCCCCGACGAAATGCGCTGAACCCATGCTTCCCGCACCCCGCGCCACCAAGCCGGAGCCGAAGGTCAGGGTGTGGTCGCCGTCGATGGACAGGAAGCCATTGCCATCGGTGAAATTCAGCGTCTTGGCGTTGAGGGCGCCGTCTTGCTCAAAGCCGAGCCCCCCCTGGTTGCCGTCGGCATTGCCGAGGTCGGCATTGCCGGTGAACGACGCGCCGTTTTGCAGGCGGACCACATGGCCCGCCCCCGGCTGGTTGAGCTGCAGGGCGCCGTTGAGGGTGGAGCCGTTCAGGATGTTGTTGCCATTGTTGGAACACACCATGCTGCCGCCGGTCGGGGTGACGGTCGTGCTGAGGAGCGTGCCGCCGTTGAGCAACAGCACGCCGTTGGCAAGCGCGATGCCGGATTGCGCCCAGAGGGTGTTGCTCTGGAGTTCCACCGTGGCGTCGGCGGAGTTGAGCGTGAGTCCATTGATCGCGATGTCGCTGGTCACCGCCACCGTGTAGGGCGTGCCGACGGCGGCGATCACCGCGTCGTAGGTGGTGGCCCCGCCGTTGTTATCCGGCGCCACATTCGGGCCGGGAACGCAGGTCCACTTCGGCCCATCGGCCCAGTTCGCACTGCCGGCAGTGGTCCAGGTGGCGGTGACATCCGCAGCCTTGCCCGGCATGAACTCGAGTCGCTTGCCGTCGAAGTTGAGCTGCAGGGGGTGGGGGGCAAAACTGGAGTCGCCCCAAGTGTAAAAACCGCCCGCGCCGTCCGGGGCCTCGACGCGCCAGTTCAAGCCGCCCAGGCCGCTTGCCGAGCCGCCGGTGGTCAGCCAGGTGAAGCTGTCGCCGGTGGCCGGCGCATAGCCGCCGACCAGCCGGAAAATCACTGTGCTGTGAGTGAAACTCGCGTTGCCGGTGACCACCAGGCGGTCAAAGTCCGCCGGCCCGGCCAGCTCGATGATGAACGTGCTGGGGTTCACCGCGAGGTTGCCGTCGATCGTGAGGGTGCCGGTGGAGTTGCCCGGTTGGACGGTTACCCCGGCACCCCCGGTGCCACCCAGGGTGACCGGTCCGACCAGGGTGCCGCTGCCGGTCAGGCTGCCGCCCCGGAGGGTGATGTCACTTGCGGTGAGCGTGCCATTCACCCGCGTTTCACCTGCCGCTGCGGTCTGGAAATAGGTGCCGGTGCCAGCCACCGCGCCGCCCTGCCGCAAGACAAAGGTGCCGCCGTCATTCAGAATCGAGCCGGTGGCGGCTTGCGGTCCCGGCGGCGGGCTGTCGTTAACCAGGGTCCCGGCATTGTCGATGGTGCCGTGATTGGTCAGACCCTCGTCAAGTGTGGTGATGGATTCAACGAGCTTGAGTTGGCCATGGTTGACGACCCGCGCCGCGAACACGGGCTGTCCCGCGACCACCTCGAGCAGGCCGTCCTTGTCATTGGTCACCGCACCAATGACTCTGCCCCCGCTCAGAAAGAAATTGCCGCTGTTGACCATGGCAGCGGTCACCCTGAGAGTGCCGTCGGCGAGGGCATAGCTGCCTTTGCGGCCAAGGTAGAGCGACTGGGTTTGGTGTTCGCCGCCGGTTTGGCTGAAAAACCCGTTGCCGCCGGCAGTGCCGATGGCTTCGAGGCCGGCCACGGACAGGCCGCCCTGGTTCAGGAGGTAGTGGCCCTCGCTGCCGCTGGCGGCACCCAGGGTGAGGCTGTTGGTAAACTGGTGCGTGCCGCCGTTCTGGGTGAGCAGGCCCTGCCCGGCGTTGCCGATGATGACCTCACCCGCCGTCAGCGTTTGGCCGGCGGCCGAGGCGAAGCTGCCATTCGAGCCCGGCGCATTGCCGATGCGAAACGTGTCCACCGCGAGCGTGCTGCCGGTCAGATTCAGCGTGCCGCCATCCAGGTTGAAAGTGCTGTGGCCGGCGAGGTTCACGAGGTTGCCCACATTGAGCGTGCCACCGCTCTGGGTGTAAATCCCCTGGCTGCCACTATAGACGCCCATGGCCAGGTCGCCCACCGAATGCGTGCCGCCGCTCTGATTGAAGTTGCCGCTGCCGGCGTAGGCGAGGTGCTCAGCGGAGACGGTGAGGCTGCCGGTGCCGCTCAGGTTGTAGGTGCCGGTGGCGCCGCTCTCGAAGCCGAGGTCAAGGTCGCCGTTGACGTGACAGGACCCAGCCGTCTGCGTGTAGCTGCTGGTGCTGCCATTGTTGTAGCCCACCAGCAGCTTGGCGGTGAGCGTATTCGTGCCGCCGCTCTGGGTGAAATCGCCATCGCCGTCATAACCGATGACTTCGGTGAATGCGCTGAGGCTGCCGGCGCTCAGCGTATAGGTGCCGATGCTGTCGAACCCGAACGGCTCGTGGGCGTAATAGCCGAGATAAAGATAACCCTCGACCGCATGGCTGCCACCGCTCTGGGCAAAGCTGCCGATGCCCTCTCCGATATAGGCGCCGATATAGGCATTGCCCTCACTTAGATTGCCGGAGCCGCTCAACGCGTAGCTCCCCCAAGTCACGAGGTCGTGCGTGACCCGGTGGGTGCCACCGGTCTGGACAAAGCTGCCAGCGCCGACATCGCCGATGAATTCATTGTTGGCAGTCAGGCTGCCGGTGCCGGTGAGCAAGTAGCTGCCGCTGCCGCTGCCCCAGCCAAAGGACAGCCGGCCGTTGACGGTCACCGTGCCGCCACTCTGGCTGAAGTGCCCGTTGCCCCCAGGCCGGTTGTTACCCTGGGCGACGGAGAGGTTATTGTCGATGGTAAAGGTGCCGCCAGTCTGCGTGAATAAGCCGTTGCTCACGCTGCCGATGGTGACGTCGGTAGCGGACAGGTTGCCCGTACCGCTCAGGTTGAACGAGCCGCCACCCTGCTCCGCCCCGAGCATGACTTCGGTGGCGGCCAGGATGCCCGCGCCGCTCAGATTGAAGGTGCCCGCAGTGGCCAACCAAAGGCCGGGGGTCGTCGTGGTGCCGGCGCTCTGATGGTAGGTGCCCTCCACTGAGATCCCTCCTCCCCATTCATTCCCCACCGTGTTGGTGCCGCCAGTTTGGGTGAAGGTGCCGCCGATAGCCTCGCCTAAGGCACTCAGGCTGCCGGTACCTGTCAGGGTGTAGTTGCCGGCACCAGTTACAATATAGGGGTGGGTGCGCTCCGAGATTCCGACGAAGAAAAAGGTGGCCGCATTCGTGCCGCCGCTCTGGAGGTAGTTGCCGCTCCCGTCGTAGCCGATGTATTCCGTTTCCGCCGCCAACCGATCCCGGTCTTGATTGAGGGTCATCGTGCCGGAACCGGTGGCGTCAATCGTCAGGCTGCGCAAGGTGATCGAGGCACTCGCGTTTGCGTAGGAAACGATGCGGTTGACGTCGTCGCTAGAGACAAGGAAGGCACCGTCGCCACTTCCCGGATGGACAGAGTATCCCAAAAAGGAACCCCAATTGGGGCCATTCCACGAACCGGAGCCGCCTTCCCAGTAGTAGTCATAGTGGTCAGGGAATTGGGCAAAGGCCGCGGGCGAGACCGCGGCCAGGATCACCGCCACCGCGACCGGCAGGCGGGTAGGGGTTGAACCAACGGGTGGCATGGCGTGCATGATGGCTGCTCCGGTGCGGGTTGGTGCCTATGGCAGGACGATGGTGACCCGCAGCCGGAGGAAGCGAGTGGGGGCGGCGGCGATGGGTTGGATATCGGTGAGGGTGACCGGAATCTGGCCGGCGACGGGGGCACCCAGCACTGCGACAGCACCGCTCCAAGGGTTGGCACCGGATTTCCATGCGATCCGCTGCCATGGCCCGGACAGATCCGGACTTGCCTCGACTTCCATATTCAAATCCCCAGGTTGCGAGTCAACCATGCGGAAGTGGAACTCAAGCGCCGGGCTGGCGGCAGCGCTTTGAGTGACGCTTGGGGCGGACAGCTCACGCCCGGCCTGAACCAGCATGGAATGCAGGCCGAGGGCGTATTCGATGGCATTGGCCAAGCCGTCGTGGTCCGGGTCATCCGCCGCGCCGGCTTGGCCGGGAGGCACGCCCATGGTGATGAGCCAGATGGCGAATTGGCCCACGCCAGATTTGGCAAAGTCATTGAGGACGACGGTGTTGGGTCCGAATGGGCTGCTTGGCCCGTAGTTGACCCGGAACGAGCCATGGCCGTCGCTGGTGGCCAGCCGGGCGCCGGGTAGCACATTGGCGAAGGTCCCCTGAAGATTCTGGCTGGAAGTGACCACGACAAAGCTATCCGTCCCGAAGGCTCGGGTTTCAAAGCCGTTGGCGAATTGCACGGCCAGCGCACCCGCCAGCGTGACCGGTGTGACCCCGGTGTGGGTGAGGGCAGCGTAGCTCACCCCTTTGGCAGTGCCGCCGAGGTCGAAACTCATGACCGAGGTGCCGCCAAGGGTGAGGTTCCCGTTGATGGCCAAGCCAGCGGGATCCGCCAGGTCCGGCGCGATGGTGCCCGCTGACTGAACATCGGAGTTGATGGCGCCGTGCCCGCCCAAACTGCCGCCGTCGATCTGGATCAACGCGTTGCTGGTGGTGATCGTGCCTCCGGCCACGCGGGTGCTGCCGGTGGTTTGGATATATCCGGCTGTGATCGAGAGGGTCGCCCCGGTGAGCGCCTCGGCGATGCCCTCATTGGTGAAGACCGAGGGGTTGATGGACAGCGTCTGGCCCGCCAGATTGGCCGAAATCCGGCCTTCGTTGACCAGCGTCGAGATGCCGCCGAGGAAACGCGCCTGCCCGAGGCTTCCCGCGCCCCGCGCCACCAGGCTGGGGCCGAAGGTCAGGGTGTTGGTGCCGTCGATGGACAGGAAGCTGTTGCCATCGGTGAAATTCAGCTTCTTGTTGTCGAGGGTGCCGGTCTGCTCGTAGCCGATGCCCCCCTGATTGCCGTCGGCGTTTCCAAGGAAGGCATTGCCGGTGAACGCCGCGCCGTTTTGCAGGCGGACCACGTGACCTCCGCCCGGTTGGTTGAGCAGCAGGTCGCCAGTGAAGGTAGCCCCATCCAAACGATTGCTGCCATTGTTTGAAAACAGCAGGCTGCCTGCGCCCGCTCGCACGATGGTGCCGCCGATGATCCGGCCGCCATCCAGCGTCCAGTCGCCGGTCGTCGCGGTAAGGGCGAAGGTGCTGGCCGTGTTGTCCAGATCGCCGATGAGGTTCACGGCGCAGGCGCCACTGCGGCTGAAGCCGGCCAGGCCCAGGCCGGCGGTGGTGCAGTTGCCGTGCAGGTTGAGCGTGGCGTCCGCCAGCACGATGGCGCCGGCGTTGCTGAAGTCGCCGTAAAGGTTCAGGATCGAACCCGGCCCGGTGGCGCGGAAGGTGCCCCCGGCGGCATTGCTCCAAGTGGCCGCAGTGAGGTTGAGGGTCGCCCCGGCGAGTACTTCGGTAATGCCCACGTTGGTGAATGCCGAGGGGTTGATGGTCAGCGCCAGGCCCGCCAGATCGGCGGCAATCCGGCCTTGGTTGACCAGCCTCGAAAATCCGCCGAGGAAACGCGCCTGCCCGAGGCTCCCCGCGCCCCGCGCCACCAGGCCGGGGCCGAAGGTCAGCGTGTGATCGCCGTCAATGGACAAGAAGGCACCATCAGCGGTGAAATTCAGCGTCTTGGCGTCGAGGGTGCCGTCTTGCTCGTAGCCGAAGCCAGATGAATTGCCGTCGGGCGTGCCAAGGTAGGCATTGCCGGTGAAGGTCGCGTCGTTTAGCAGGCGGACTATGTGGCTCGCTCCCGGCTCATTGAGCAGCAGGTCGCCAGTGAAGGTGGCTTTGTCCAGACGGTTGCCGCCATTGGCGGTAAACCGGAGCTTGGCCCCACCGGCCTCCGTGATGGTGCCGCCGATGATCCGCCCGCCCTCCAACGTCCAGTCGCCAGTCGTCGCGGTGAGTGCGAAGGTGCTGGCCGTGTTGTCCAGATCGCCGATGAGGTTCACGGCGCAGGTGCCGCTGCGGCTGAAGCCGGCCAGGCCCAGCCCGGTGGTGGTGCAGTTGCCGAGCAGGTTGAGCGTGGCGTCCGCCAGCACGATGGCGCCGGCATTGGAGAAGCTGCCATAGAGGTTCATGACGGAGTCCGCCCCGGTGACGCGGAAGGTGCCCCCGGCGGCATTGCTCCAAGTGGCCGCAGTGAGGTTGAGGCTCGCCCCGGTGAGTACTTCGACGATGCCCTCGTTGGTGAATGCCGAGGGGCCGATGGCCAGCATCTGGCCCCATAGATCGGAGGAGATCCGGCCTTCGTTGACCAGCGTCGAGGTGCCGCCGAGGAAATGCGCCTGCCCGATGTTTCCCGTTCCCCGCGCCACCAGAGTGGGGCCGAAGGTCAGGGTGTGGTCGCCGTCGATGGACAGGAAGGCCCCGCCAAAGAAGGTGTCGAAATTCAGCGTCTTGGCGTTGAGGGTGCCGTTTTGCTCGTAACCGAAGCCCGACGCACTGCCGTCTGCGGTGCCAAGGTAGGCATTGCCGGTGAAGGTCGCGTCGTTTAGCAGGCGGACTATGTGGCTCGCTCCCGGCTCATTGAGCAGCAGGTCGCCAGTGAAGGTGGCTTTGTCCAGACGGTTGCTGCCGTTGGCAGTAAATCGGAGCTTGGCCCCGCCCGCCTCGGTGATCGTGCCACCGATGATCCGCCCACCTTCCAAAGTCCAGTCGCCCGTCGTCGCGGTGAGGGCGAAGGTGCTGCCGGCATTGTTCAGATCCCCGCTGAGGTTCACGACGCAGGCACCACTGCGGCTGAAGCCGGCCAGGCCCAGCCCCGCAGTGGTGCAGTTGCCGTACAGGTTGAGCGTGCCATCCGTTAGTACGATGGTGCCGGCGTTGGAGAAATTGCCGTTGAGGTTCATGGCAGAGCCCGCCCCGGTGGCGCGGAGGGTGCCTCCGACGGCATTGCTCCAACTGCCCGCAATGAGGTTGAGGCTCGCCCCGGTGAGTACTTCGGTAATGCCCTCATTGGTGAATACCGAGGGGTTGATGGTCAGCGTCTGCCCCGCCAGATCGGAGGAAATCCGGCCTTGGTTGATCAGCGTCGAAAATCCGCCGATGAAATGCGCCTGCCCGATGTTCCCCGTTCCCCGCGCCACCAGGGTGGGGCCGAAGGTCATGGTGTGGTCGCCGTCGATGGACAGGAAGGCCCCGCCATAGAAGGCGTCTAAGTTCAGCGTCTTGGCGTTGATGGTGCCGGTCTGCTCATAGCCGAAGCCCGCCGGAGTGCCGTCGGGCGTGCCAAGGAAGGCATTGCCGGTGAACGTCGCGCCGTTTTGCAGGCGAACCACATGGCCTCCCCCAGCTTGGTTGAGCCGCAGGTCGCCGGTGAGGGTGGTGCCGTGCAGAATGTTGCTGCCATTGCTGGTACACACGAAGCTGCCGCCGGTCGGGGTGATGGTGGTGCCATTGAGCGAGCCGCCGTTGAGCAGCAGCACGCCGTTGGCAAGCGCGATGCCGGTCTGCGCCCGGAGGGAGTTGCTCTGGACTTCCACTGTAGCAGCGGCGGAATTGAGCGTGAGATGTTCGATCAGGATGTCACTGGCCACCGCCACCGTGTAGGGCGTGCCGGCGGCCGCGATCACCGCGTCGTAGGTGATTGCGCCGCCGTTGTTGTCCGGCGCCACATTCGGGCCGGGAACACAGGTCCACTTCGTCCCATCGGCCCAGTTCGCACGGACGGCCGCGGTCCAAGTGGCGGTGACATCCGCGGCCGTGGCCGGCGGAGTGAAACTGAGATAGAAAGTGACGGCACACGCCGCCGTGGAAAGATAAGCACGGTGTTTCATGGAGGGAGTTGGAATGAGGGTGTTTTCTCGAGCGGGGAGGTAGCAGCGGGGAAGGAGAACCTGGGGTGAGGGCGCCTATTTCTGGAGCCGGAAAAACATCTTGAACTCGCCGCCGCGCGGGATGGTGGCGGTGTGCTCGGTGGCGGTGTCGACCACCCGCCCGGTGAAGGGACTCCAAGTGCTGATATCGTTGCTCGTGTGCAGCACCCAGCCATGTTCGGCGAGCGGCCAGGAGAGCACGACATCCGCACCTACCAACTGGATTTTCAAGGTTGGTGCGACGGCACCCTCACCGGCGACCTCTCCGATGAGGGTAATGGTGACCGGACCGAGCGAACCATTGAAACCGCCGGTGTTCTGGCTGAGGCCGTTGAGGGTGATCGTCTGGCTGAAGGTGCCGAGGCTGTCGGTTTGGAGGGCGACGGTGAGGTTCGTCCGGCTTTGCCCGGCAGCGACGTTGCTGAAGTTGC
>JAPLUI010000262.1 GCA_026397725.1 Verrucomicrobiota bacterium
AATATATCAGCCGTCAAGGAAAATGTTGGAAAAAATCGAATGCGAAAATGCTCGCGGCCCTGCCCCCTACCGAAAATCGCCAGTTTTAGCCTCAATCAAAGGACTTGCCGAAGCTCAGCTTTTTCCATTTCGGAATCGCTGCTCATTTCGTCAGCCCCCCGATCATTTTCAAAATGCGGTCGGTGCAGGCTTTCAGCTCGGCGTCAATCTCACCCAGCGGGCGCGGTGGCTGGAAGACATAGAAGTGGCGGTTGAAGGGGATCTCGTAGCCGACCTTGGTTTTCTCGTGGTCGATCCACGCATCGGGCGCGTGGGGCAGGACCTCGCGCTTGAAGTAGGTATCGATGTCCTCGCTGAGCGGCACGTTTTCCGTATCGCGCAGGGAGGCGTCCGGCATGGGCTTGCCTTTGCCCTTGCCTTTGGTGGCGATGACCACCTTGCCCTTGGCATCCCGCTCCGGGCGTTCGACGGTGATGGTGTGGTAGCCGAAGTCGGTGTTCCTGAAGATGCGGCTAATGGGCACGCCGTCGCGGGTGGAGGCCTTGAATTTTCCAAACAGGCGGGTGATGTCCTCGATGTGGTCCGGGCTGAGTTCCTTGCGCTTGCTGCCGAGGCTCTTGCGCATCTTCTGCCAGAAGCCGCTGGCGTCGATGAGTTGTAGCTTGCCCTTGCGGGCGGCGGGTTTGCGGTTGCTGACAATCCAGACATAGGTGCTGATGCCGGTGTTGTAAAACATGTCGGTGGGCAGGCCGATGATGGCCTCCACCAAATCATTCTCCAACACATAGCGGCGGATCTCACTCTCGCCTGAGCCCGCGCCACCGGTGAACAACGGCGAGCCATTGAGCACGATGCCGAAGCGGCTGCCACCATCCTTGGCCGGCCGCATCTTGGAAATGAGGTGCAGCAGGAACAACAGCGAGCCATCACTGACACGCGGCAGGCCGGGGCCGAAGCGACCATTGTAGCCCTGCTGCTCATATTCCTTGCGGATTTCCTTTTCGATCTTCTTCCACTCCACGCCGAAGGGCGGATTGGAGAGCATGTAGTCGAACACCTTCCCCAGCAGGCCGTCGGCCGAGAGCGTGTTGCCGAAGATGATGTTGGCGATGTCGTGCCCCTTGATGAGCATGTCGGCCTTGCAGATGGCGTAGGACTCCGCATTCAGCTCCTGGCCATACATGACGAGCCGGGCATCCGGGTTGAGGCTGGCGAGGTGTTCGTCGGCCACACTGAGCATGCCACCGGTGCCCGCAGTGGGGTCGTAGAGGGAGCGTACCACCCCCGGCTTGGTCAGGGCGTCATCGTCCTCAATGAAGAGCAAGTTGACCATGAGCCGGATGACCTCGCGGGGCGTGAAGTGCTCCCCGGCGGTCTCATTGGATAACTCGGCGAACTTCCGGATGAGTTCCTCAAACACCGCACCCATCCGGGCATTGCTCACGGCATCGGGATGCAGGTCGATGTTGGCGAATTTTTCCGTGACCAGATAGAGCAGGCCGGACTTGGCCAGTTTGTCGAGCTGGGTGTGGAAGTCGAAACTCTCAAAGATGTCGCGCACCGCCGGTGAGAACGCCTGCATGTAGGCCCGCAGGTTTTCGCCGATGTGGTCCTGGTCGCCCATGAGCTTTTTGAGGTCGAGCGGCGAGGTGTTGAAAAAGAGCTGGCCGGATTTCTTCAGCAGGAAGGGCTCCGGGTTCAGCCCGGCCTTATCGCGCTTGTCCTTTTCCGCGAGCACGGCGGCCTTGGTGGCCTCCAGCACGCAGTCGAGGCGGCGCAGGACGGTGAACGGCAGAATGACCTTGCCGTATTCGGACTGCTTGTAGTCGCCGCGCAGGAGATCGGCGACTGACCAGATGAAGGAGGAGAGATTCGGGTCGGCCATGGGTCCGGTGGCTGGGAAAATCGAGGTTAGGAGAGGAGGTGCGGCGGTGGGCTGCGGAAGCTGGAGTTGACCTCCCAGACGTGGGGTTCTGGGGGCTTGATGGCTGTCCGAGCAGCCGGTGCTATTCCTGTCGCAGACATTTGATGCCTTGGGAATAGGGATTTCCTATCAGCCATGCAAGCATTTCCTGCGGGCCTCGTCGGCTTCGTGACCGCTGACCATGGCCGATGGCAAGCCGCCGCTGAGGCTGCTGGAGTGTGATTGAAGGAACCGTCAAATCCGCCAGTCCCCGCGCATGGAGGCCATGGCAAAAGAATCAGGTGGCCCGTGTCACCCTCCGCAAGTCAGCAAACATCATCCATCCTCCTGACCGCAAATTCCGGGTTGTGGAGCACCCACCGAAGGCAGGTTGGCCCCCAATCCTGGAGACTCTCCGCATCTAACAATCTATCCGGCTCCGAACAGTCGCCGCAGGTGCATGACAAAAAATCAGAACGACCCCGGTGAAACCGAAAACAGGCGGGCGGGTGTTTCAAGGAGCGGCGGACACCGATCCGCCGTGGTCCATGTTGAGCCAATGAGCGGAGGGAATCCGCTGGCCATTGCCCTCTCATGGTCGAGGGCGATTCGGAGATCGCCCCCCCGTGACTTTCTGGTCATGCGCACTCAGTCGCCGTAGGCCTTGAAAAAATCGTTTGACAATATGTTCCGGGTGTGCGAACCGTCTCGCGGGAGTTGCTGACAGGCTGTTGTCCGATGCAATCCCGGCAAGTCCTCAATGCGCTCATCCGATAATCGACTCGTTAGCTCTGTAATGATCCCCTGGGTCATTACGCTTGTCGTGTTGTTGGGGTTGAATGCCCTTTCGCCGAATCATTCGTTTACAAAGAAGGGCGAGTCTCTGCGAGGAGTTGGACTGTCCCAACTGACGGGCGACGATCAAACACCGGGACGCATTTCCAAACCGCTGGTCTTTCTCGCGCCAACTCCCTGTGACGGGGCCGGGTTCATGGGTTTGCCCCCGCTGCTTCTGTGCATTGAAACTCACCGGGACCAACCCGTAGTTCAGCCCCCCGGGGGGGCCATCCGGGAGCGTGCGCCTCCCGGAGTGTTGTCTGCATGATTGTGGTTCACGCATTTCGGATGATTGGCCATGTTAGGCAATCGGCCGCTACCAGGCGCGTGCCACCAAATTCCGCCGATCCATTCTGATCCCGGAACCATTGCACCCGTCCCCAGGGACGAGGAATCCACCCGCTTGGCAATCGTTCGCACAGGTGGCTCATTGCCTCGTTGGCAGAGTCCCTCCATTCCAATTCTCATCACATGACCACCTTCACACCATCCTTTGAATATTCATCCGCTCTGTTCCTCACGGTCCAGCCCAACCTCAACCTCATTCCTACCAATCTCCCATGATCAAATGGCTTATACCCCAATTCATCGGCAACAAGAACGAACGCGAAGTAAACCGCGTCCGTCCGACGGTCGCCCGCATCAATGAAATTGAAGAGGCGCTCCAACGCGAGCCCGTTCAAAAGCTGCGGCAATTCACGGCCACCTGGCAGAGCCACCTGGCCCGCTATCACCCGCTCAATGCTCCGCCAAAGCTGCTGGTCGAGCGCATGGACGAAACCGCGCTCAGCGCCGCTGCCCAGGCCATTGAGACGCGTCTAGCAGTTCTTCGCAATGAGTTCCGCTCGCTCCCGTCAGGCGTCGCCGCCACGGTGTCCTCGATTGAGTCGGCGAAAGCCGCCTTCCATCAGATCGAAGACGACTTTGGAAAATCCCGTGCCAGGTATCTTGGAAAAATCCTGCCCGAAGCCTATGCCGTCGTCAAAAACGCGGCCCGCCGCCTCTGCGGCAGCGAAATCATGGTTACCGGGCATGCCATGAAATGGGAGATGGTTCATTTCGATGTCCAGCTCATTGGCGGCATCGCCCTCCACCGCGGAATGATCGCCGAAATGCAGACCGGTGAGGGAAAAACCCTCGTCGCCACCCTGCCCGTTTATCTCAATGCCCTTACCGGTCTTGGTGTCCACGTCGTGACCGTCAACGATTACCTCGCGAAACGCGACTCGGAGTGGATGGGGGTGCTGTTCCGATTCCTTGGTCTAACCGTCGGCTGCATTCAAAACCAGATGTCGCCATCGGAACGCCGGGCAGAGTATGCTTGCGACATCACCTACGGCACCAACTCCGAGTTCGGCTTCGACTACCTCCGCGACAATGGGATGGCCGCCACCAAGGGCGAGCAGGTCCAGCGCGGCCACTACCTCGCCATCATCGACGAAGTGGACTCGATCCTTATCGACGATGCCCGCACCCCGCTCATCATCAGCGGTGCATCCTCCCAATCGTCCCATCAGTTCGACACCTACAAGCCACTCGTCGAGCAACTCGTCAAGCGCCAGACGGTCCTTTGCAACAACCTCGCCGCCGAGGCGAAACGCATGCTGCTGGCTGGCGATACTGCCGCAGCCGGCCTCACACTCTTCAAGCTCAAGCTCGGCCAGCCGCGCAACCGCCAGTTCCTGCGCTTCATGGAAGACCCGGGAATGCGCCGCCTGGTGGAGAAAACCGAACTTTCCTTCCAGCAGGGCGCCTTCCAAAAGGATATCTACAAGCTCAAGGAGGAACTCTATTTCAGCGTCGATGAAAAGGCCCACGACGCCGATCTCATGGAAAAAGGACGCCGGTATCTCTCACCGGGAGACCCGGATTCGTTCACCCTCCCTGACCTCGGTCATCTCTTCGCCGTCATCGACTCGAATCACGATCTAACAATTGCGCAGAAAGCCTCCACCAAGAGGGATATCCAAAACCAAATGGATACCCAGGCCGGGAAGATCCATGGCATTTCCCAGCTTCTCAAAGCCTATTGCCTTTACGAAAAGGACGTTCATTACGTTGTCCGTGATGACAAGGTCACCATCATCGACGAGAGCACCGGCCGCGAAATGGCCGGCCGCCGCTGGTCTGACGGCCTCCACCAGGCGGTTGAAGCCAAGGAGGGAGTCTCCATCGAAAAGGAAACCCAGACCTATGCGACCATCACCATCCAGAACTACTTCCGCCTCTATGAAAAACTCGCGGGCATGACTGGCACAGCGGAGACGGAAGCCGCCGAATTCACCGACATTTATCGTCTCGACGTATTGCCAATTCCGACCAACAAGCCTAACATCCGGATTGACGACAATGACCAGATATTCAAGACCCGCCGTGAGAAGTTCAACGCGGTGGTTGCCAAAATCGAGCAGGCGCACGCCAGCGGCCAGCCCGTGCTCGTGGGCACGGCATCCGTCGAGTCGTCGGAGACCCTCGCCAGGATACTCAAACGTGCGAAAATTCCGCATTCGGTCCTCAACGCCAAGTTTCACGAGCAGGAGGCTGGGATCGTCGCCCTTGCCGGGCAACGGGGTGCGGTAACTGTTTCCACCAACATGGCCGGACGCGGCACCGACATCAAACTCGGCACAGGCGTGGCCGAACTCGGGGGGCTGTTCGTCATCGGCACGGAGCGCCATCAATCCCGCCGTGTTGACCGACAACTCCGTGGCCGTTGTGCCCGCCAGGGTGACCCAGGCCGATCCCAATTCTTCATTTCCCTCGAGGATGATCTGACCCGCAATTATGCGGCCCCGAATCGCATGGCAGCCATGATCGAGCGGGCCGGCACGCGGGACGGCAAGACTCCGAAGAACTCGTCACTTGGCAAACTCGTCGAGACCGCTCAAAGGCAGGTCGAACAGCGCGACTACAAAGGACGCAAGCGGGTTCTCGATTTCGACGACGTGATGAACATGCAGCGCGAAATCGTGTACCGCTACCGCAACGAGGTTCTCACCACGGAGGACACGCGCAAGTTGGTCCGTGACATCATCGGTGAGACCATTCCCGCGAGAATTCACCAGCACCTCTCCGAATGTGATCCATACGATCCTGACTTCAACCCAATCCTGCACTGGATCCATGCCACTCTACCTATCAGAGTTACCCGTGAGGATTTGATGAGCCGGCGCAGCGAAGCCATTGCAGCAATGATTGTGGACAAGGTCCAGAACGCTTATGATATCCGCGCCAGCGGCCTGCCGATGGAAGTCATTGATCGGGAGGAACGCCGCATGGTCCTCGTTGCCATCGACCGGCAATGGCAGGAGCATCTCGATAGCATGGACGAGTTGCGCGAAGGCGTATATCTCCGCGCCCAGGGACAGAAGGATCCTCTCATCGAATTCAAGAACGAAGCCTACGAGCGCTTCGTCACCTTGATGGACACGATCAAACAGCAGGCGTTACAGAACATCTTCCGTTCCGCCGCCAGTATCGAGGCATTCCTCGCACAGCTCCACAGCCAGTCGCAATCGCCCGCCGCTGCCAGCGCCGGCGGTTTAGCGGGACCTGATGATCCAACAATCCACTCACCGGCCGGCGGCACGCTCAAGCTCAACCTTCCCGCACGTGTACCGGCCCAATCCACTGCGGCTCCCGGTCGCAACTCCTCCTGCCCCTGTGGCTCCGGTAAGAAGTTCAAGCATTGCTGCGGTCGGGTGGCGTGAGAGCGATCCATTATCCGAACCAAAGGCAGGTTTGGAGTGGATGGGTTGCGGGGGGGCTGACCTGGCTGATGTCGGGATCCGCTTTCTCTGATGGGGATTGCCGAAACATGGGGCGGATCGATTCATCAACTCTTGCGGTGACGCTGGACTGGAATCTGCCGACGCAGGCTGCGATACTCTCTATGGAGCCGTCACTTTCAGCCGCATGAACACGCGGGACTCGTCGGCGGGTACGCTGAAGACGTGTTCGGCGCCGCTGCCGGTGTCCGGGATGTCCGTCCAACTCCCGGGTTGCAGGGAACTGCTCCACTGCGCGCCATAGGTGATGCCGGTCACGCCGGCGGGCTCGGTGAAGCGGATTTCCCAGCGCTTGGCGACCATGTGCGGCTGCGGCAATTGGCCGGCGCTGTTGGACAAGGGGTCGAGACCGAAGGCATATTCGACCAGGTAGGGGATGCCGTCGTGATCGGAATCGTCATCAGGAGCCGGTTGACGGTTGACCACGATGACATAACTCATGGTGGTGGTGCCGTCCTGCGCGGTGACGACCGTGGTGATCGTGTTGGCGCCCACCGCAAGGTTGAGCACGCCGCTGGCGGCGCCCTTGGGGATATACACGCCATTGACGATCACCGACGCCGAGGCATGCATGGTCACGGGTGTCACCGTGACGCCGCTGGTGGGATATGGCACTTGTGTGAGATAACTTGTGCGGGCGGGATCGAATGCCGGTACCAGCTCGCCCGCATTCAAGGCAAGGGCGGACAACATGGCATTGTTGCTGGGCGTGGGGAAAGCCACGTCCGCACCCCTGGTGATGCCACCGGGACAGGTGGCCACCACCCGGTAATGATAAGTGGTGCCGGGAGTCAGTCCGCTGAGGTTGGCGTTCACGCCGGCGGCGGTGGTGCCGGTCACGGAGGTGGGGGATGCGGCGAGGGTATTGCCGAAGCCGGAAGTCAGGCCATATTCAAATGTCACCGTGGTGGCATTGTCATTGGCATTCACGCTGCCATTCAGCCTGGCGCTGGTGGTGGTGACCGCGGTGGCCGCCAGTGTGGTGGCGAGCGGCAGCGGGAAGCCGACCACGGCCAGACTGTGGTATCCGCCGGCACTTGCGCCGCCACACCTGCCGTTTTGCGCCGCCGGGTTGTTGACCAGCACCGGCACAGTGCTGGTGGTATTGCTGTTGTTGCCCAACTGGCCGTATCCATTGCCACCCCACGCCACAAGCGAGTTGTCAGCACAACGCACCAGGCCGTGCTGGATCCCCGCATGGATTTCAGCGATGGCGCGCCCTATTAGAACACCCGACTGGTTCACCGCCATCGGCACGCCGGAGGTATAGCTGTTGCCATCTCCCAACTGCCCGTACGAGTTGGCGCCCCATCCGGCCAAGGTGCCATCCGCACACAGGACGAGGTTGTGTTGGGCGCCTGCCGCGATGGTGCTGACGGATTTGCCGGTCAGCGCGCCGGATTGATTCACGAGCACCGGGACGCTGCTGCTGGTTGTGGTGCCATCGCCCAACTGGCTGTAGTTGTTGTTTCCCCATGCGGCTAGGGTGTGATCCGCGCACATGACCAGGCAATGCTCCATCCCTGCGGCCACCGCCACGATGGTTTTGACTGCCAGCACGCCCGTCCGGTTCACCAACATCGGCACGCTGCTGGTGGTTGTGTTGCCGTTGCCCAACTGGCCATAGCCATTGGATCCCCATGCTGCCAGGGTGCCGTCCGCACACAGCACCAGATTATGATTAAACCCGCTGGCAATCGCGACGACCTTTCTGCCGGACAACACGCCGGTCGTGTTCACCAACACAGGGGCGTTTCGGTTGGTTGTGGTGCCGTCGCCCAACTGGCCGGAGGAATTGCTTCCCCACGCCGCAAGGGCGCCATCCGCACACAAGGCCAGGGTGTGGTTGTCGCCACATGTGACCGCGATCAGGGTCTTGCCGGCAAGCACACCCGACTGATCGACCGCAACCGGCTGCAGCCGGTTGGTCGTGGCGCGGTCGCCGAGTTGGCCATGGTTATTGCTTCCCCATGCAGCGGCCGTGCCGTCGGCGCACAAAGCCAGGCTGTGGTATGTTCCCGCCACCACCTGCAGCACCGATTTTCCTACCAGTATTCCCGTCATGCTGACCGGACCTGCGGTTTTGGCCTGGGTGGTGGTCCCGTTGCCCAATTGGCCGTATGAGTTCTCGCCCCACGCGAGCGGGCGGTTGTTCGCCCATTGCAGGACCAGGTCGTTACCGGTGCCGCCGAAGTAGCTGGCGACGAATGCATAGGTGATGTTGCCGTAGGTCAGTTGCACGAGTTGCCCGTGCGTCAGATTGTCGAACATTCCTTGGATCGGATTCTTGCCGGTATTTCTGACCATCATCAGAGAGTCCCCGGGAAACGGCACATAATTCAACACATAACTCACCGTGTTGCCGGCGGCCACCAGATCACCCACCGTGAGAGGCACTTCCGTGGCGGAGTTGAAGGTGAAGGTCAGGGGCAACCGGACTGTCACTAGATGGTAAGTCAGCGTGACCGTGCCGTCGGCCGAGGTGACCACGATGGTGATCACATTTTCGCCGACTGCTAGACCCAATGGCGTGCTGGCGGCGCCAGATGCCACGGCCGTTCCGTTCACCGTGACCGTGGCGCCCGGGTTCAGCACCTGCGGTGTCACGGTCAAGGTCGCCGTGTCATACGGCACCGTGAGCGAGTAGTCGGTGACCTTGCCGTCGAAGGCTGGCGTCAGCATACCGCAGTTGACGCCCACTCCGGAGAGCACGGCCAGTGTGGTCGTGGTGAATGTCATGTCCGCCCCATAAAACATGGCTCGTGACCGTGATGCCACGACACGGTAATGATAGGTGGTGCCCGGAATCAGGCCGCCGAGGGTGGCGCTCGCGGCGCTGGTGGCGGCGCCGCCGACCCATGAGGGATCAGCCGTGAGCGAAGCACCGTAACTACTGGTGAGGCCGTATTCCAACGACAGGGTGGTGATGGTGCCCGCGGCATTCACCGTGCCGTTGAGAACGGCTCCCGTGTCGGTGATTCCCGTAGCTGCCAGGGTGGTCACCGCAGGTGGTGGCGGTGAGCCGGCCATGGCAAGGCTGAAGCCATTGCCAGCCTCCACCGCCGAGATGCGCTCACCTGTCGCCAGGATATCGGTGTTGGTCAGGACCGGCACGTTGCTTTGGGTGGTGCTGTTGTTGCCCAACTGGCCGCTGTCGTTTCTTCCCCATGCGGCGAGCGTCCCGTCCGAACATAGGGCGTGACTGTAATGGTAACCGGCGGAGGCCGCGATCGCCGCCTTGCCGGCGAGCACGCCGGTTTGGGTCACCAGCACGGCCACGTTGCTGGAGAGGGTGCTGTTGTTCCCCAATCCGCCATAGGAATCATATCCCCATGCGGCGAGCGTCCCGTCCGTACACCCCACCACGCTGTGAAGGTCACCGGTGGAAATAGCGCTGACGGTCTTGCCGGCGAGCACGCCCGATTGCGTCACCAGCACCGGCACCCTGCCGGCAATCCGGTTGTTATTGCCCAATTGGCCGGTGCCGTTCATTCCCCACGTGGCGAGGGAGCCGTCCACACACAGTGCCATGCTGTTGTTGCCGCCGGCGGAAACGGCGGTGATGGTCCTGCCGGCGAGCACGCCTGATAGATTCACCGCCACCGGCACGCTGCTGTTGTTGTTGCTGTCATCGCCCAACTGGCCTTGGTTGTTGGATCCCCAGGCGCACAGGGTCCCGTCCGCGCAAAGCGCGAGACAGTGGCTGTCGCCGGCGGCGATGGCAGTGATGGATTTGCCTGCCAGTACCCCGCTTTGGTCCACCTGTACCGGCACGTTGCCGTTGGTCGTGCCATTGTTGCCCAACTGGCCATAGTTGTTGTATCCCCACGCGGCCAGGGTGCCGTCCGAACAAAGCGCGAGACTGTGGCTGCCGCCTGCCGCCACCGCCACGACCGTCCTGTCGGCAAGCACGCCGGATTGGTCCACCATCACCGGCACGCTGCTGTTGGTGGTGCTGTTGTTGCCGAGTTGGCCGTAAGTGTTAGACCCCCAACTGGCCAGGGTGCCGCCCGCGCACAGCGCGAGACCGAACGTGCCTCCGGCCGAGAGGGTGGTGACTGTTTTACCGGCGAGCACGCCCGTGTTGTCCACCGCCACGGGCACCTTGCTGGAGGTCGTGCTGTTATTGCCCAAGCAGCCTGCTCCATTGGACCCCCAGGCTAGCAGGCGGTTGTTCGCCCATTGGAGGACCAGGTCATTGCCGGTGCCGCCGAAATAGTTGACGGCAAAAGCATAGGTGACTCCGGCATAACTCAGAGTCACGCTTTGCCCCTGCGCGAGATTGGCGAACGCGCCTTGAATCCAGCGGTTGCCGGTGTTCCTCACCACGGTCAAGGTGGTTCCCGGCGGCGGCGCATGGTTCAACTCAATGCCGGGCGCCAGGCCGGTGGCCACAAAATCATTGGCGGTCAGGGCCGCCTCCGCGGCGGAGTTGAAGGTGAAGCTCTGCGGCAGGCGGGTCACCCTCACCACATAGGTTTGCGTATTGATGCCGTCCTCGGCGGTGGTGACGATTGAGATCATGTTTTCCCCCGCTGTGAGGTTGACTGGGGCGCTGGCGGTGCCCGACACCACGGTGATGCCGTTGATGGTCACCGCGGTGGCGGGTGTCGCGGCAACCGGTGTCACAATCACGGAGCTGACCGCATTGGATACGGTGGTGATATAACTCCGGGTGATACCCGCATAAGAGGGAGTCAGCACGCCGCTGTCCAGCGACAACCCGGACAGGGTGGCCAGGCTGCTCGTCGTGAAAATCATGTCCCCACCCGTCATGGTGCCTCCCGGGCTGGTGCCCACGACCCGGTAATGATAGGTGGTTCCTGAGAGAAGGCCGCTGAGGACCGCGCTGGCCACCGTGGCGGTGGTGCCGGCAACCGTTGCGGGAGTGGCTGCCACGGTGAGTCCATAACTTTGCGTGAGCCCGTATTCGAAGGTCACGGTGGTGGCGGTGCCGTTGGCATTCACAGTGGCGTTGAGGGTGGCACCGATGTCGAGGATGTTCGTTGCGTCCAGCGTTTGCGCCACGGCTGCCGGCGGTGATGCGACCACGGCGAGGTTGTGATAGTACCCGGCCTCCACGCCCACGATGGATTCGCCGGTTTGCAGCGCACCCGTATTGACGGTCACTGGCGTGCTGCTGTCGGTGATGGTGCCATTGCCCAGCATGCCATAATAGTTATATCCCCAGGCGGCCACGGTGCCGTTGGAGCACAGCGCGAGGCTGTGCGAATCGCCGGCGGTAACCGCAACGACCGTCTTGCCGGATAGGACGCCTGTTTTGCTGACCAGCACGGGCACGCTGCTGTTATTCGTGCTGGCGTTGCCCAACTGGCCGGAGTTGTTATACCCCCAGGCGGCCAGGGTGCCGTCCGAGCACAAGGCGACGGCGTGCGCTGATCCTGCGGCGACCGCAGTGACCACCTTGCCGGCGAGCATGCCGCTTTGGTTCACCGGCACGGGCACGCTGCTGTTGGTGGTGCTGTTGTTGCCGAGTTGGCCGTAATAGTTATACCCCCATGCGGCCACCGTGCCGTCGGAACACAAGGCCAGGCTGGAATCGCCGCCCGCGGCGATGGCGACGACCGACTTGCCGGCGAGCACGCCCGTCTGGTTTACCACCACGGGCACGGTCCGGCGGGTGGTGCTGTTGTCGCCCAGTTGGCCGGATCCATTGTTGCCCCAGGCGGCCAGGGTGCCATCCGCGCATAGCGCGAGGCTGTGGTGATCTCCGGCGGCGATGGCGACGACCGTTCTGCCCGCTAGCGCGCCCGTTGGATCCACCCATCCCGGCAGCTTGCTGTTGGTGGTGCTGTTGTTGCCCAGTTGGCCGTAGCTATTGTCGCCCCATGCGGCCAGGGTGCCGTCGGTGCACAGTGCGAGATAGTGATAGCCACCGCCGGTGACCGACATGAGGGATTTTCCGAACAGCACACCCGTCGGGTCCGACACCGCAGGCACATATCTATCAATCAGATCGTTGACTCCCAACTGGCCGGATGAATTGCTGCCCCAGGCGGCCAGCGCCCCGTCCGCACCCCATGCCAGGCAGGACGCGCTGCCCGCGCAGGTGGTGATGATCGTCTTGCCGGCCAGCACGCCGCTGGCATTCACCGCAAGCGGCACGAAACTTGAGGTTTTGCCGTTGTTGCCCAGGTTGCCGTTGAAATTGGCACCCCACGCCAGCAGGCGGGTGTTCGCCCATTGCAGCACCAGGTCATTGCCTGTGCCGCCATAATAGTTAACCACAAAGGCATAATGGATTCCGCCATACGTCAAGGTCACGGTCTGCCCCTGGGCGAGATCGCTAAATGCCCCCATGAGGTTGCCCCGGTCGGTCCGGTTCAGCACGGCCAGGTTCGAGCCGGTGGCAGGCGCATAGTTGAGTTGGAAATCCGCCACGCAACCGGTGGCGGTGAAGCCGTTGGCCGTGAGCGGCACGTCCGCCGCGGAGTTGAAGACAAACGCGGCTGGCAAGCGGATGGCCGTCACGGTGTAGGTTTGTTTGGTGATGCCGTCCGCTGCGGTGACCACCACGCTAAGCGTGTTCCGTCCTTCCGTCAGGTTGATCGGGGTGCATGCGGTGCCGGATGCCGTGGCGCTGCCGTTGACCTTCACCGTGGCAGCGGGACTGGAGGTCACCGGTGTCAGGGTGATCGTGCTCGCGGTGTTAGGCACGGTGACTTCGTAGCCGAGGGTGAGGATGGAAAACCGGGGAACGAGCGTGCCGCTGCCAGAGGACAAACCCGCCAGCGAGGTGAGGGTGGTGGTGGTGAATGTCATGTCGTCGCCGAGGGTGGTGCCATACTGGCTGGTGGCGACAACCCGATAGTGATAGGTGGTGCCGAAGGTCAGTGACCCGATGGACGCGGCCACCGCCGTCACCGTGGTGCCGGTCACGGTGGCCGGGGTGGCCGCGACGGTGGCGCCATAACTCTTTGTTAGACCATATTGGAACGACACGGTGGTGCTGGCGCCGTTGGCGCTCATCGTGCCATTGAGCGTGGCGCCGAAGTCGGCGATGGCGCTGGCGGATTGGGTGGTGGCCGCGGGTGGTGGTGGGGTGGCGACCAGGGCGTGGGTGTGCGACGAACCGCTGGCACCCGCAATGATGCGTTCGCCGCTGAGGAGCGAGCTGAGGGTGACCAGTACCGGCGCGCTGCTGTTGGCGGTGGTACCGTTGCCCAACTGGCCGGAGGTGTTGTAGCCCCAGGTGGCCATGGTTCCATCGGAGCATACGGCGGTGCTGTGCGCATAATCGGCGGTTAGGCTCAAGATGGTCTTGTCGGCCAGCACGCCCGATTTGGTCACCCACACCGGGACTTTGCTGCCATCCACCACGCTGTTGCCCAACTGGCCGTATGAGTTCGATCCCCATGACGCCGGGGACCCGTCCGAGCAGAGCGCGAGATTGTAATAGAATCCCGCCACGATGGCGCTCACCGTCTTGCCGGCGAGCACGCCCGATTGATTGACGAGCACCGGCACATGGCTGTCGGTGGTGCTGCCGTTGCCCAGTTGGCCGAATAAATTAAATCCCCACGCGGCCATGGTGCCATCCGAACACAGGACAAGGCTGGAAGAATTCCCGGCTCCAATGGCGACCACCGACTTGCCGGCCAGCACCCCGCTTTGATTCGCCAGCACCGGCACATAGCTTTTCTCAAAACCACCATTGCCCAACTCGCCGTATGCATTCGACCCCCACGACGCCACCGTGCCGTCGGCGCACAACGCGAGACTATGGCTGAAGCCGCCGGAGACGGCCACCAAGGATTTGCCGGCAAGCACGCCCGTGCGGTCCACCAGCACCGGCACATTGCTCGAGCCTCCGTAACCTCTGCCCAACTGACCGTCCGAATTGTATCCCCATGAAGCCAATGTCCCGTCGGCACAAAGCGCCAGATTGTGGGAGTTTCCGGTGGCGATGGCGACCACCGTTTTGCCGGCCAGCACCCCGCTTTGGTCCACCGGCACCGGCACATTGCTGCTGGTGCTGGTGCCATTGCCCAATTCCCCGGAACTGCCAGCGCCCCATGCGGCAAGGGTGCCGTCTGCGCACAGCACCAGCGTGTGGGAATATCCCGAGGAAATGGCGATCACGGTTTTGTTGGCAAGCACACCGGTCCGGTTCACGGCCCCCGGCAGCACCGTGTTGCTGGTGCCGCCGTTGCCCAATTGGCCGGACGCATTGCCACCCCACGCCAGCATCCGCGTGTTCGCCCATAACAACACCACATCATTGCCGGTACCCCCGAAATAGGTAGCAACAAACGGATAGATGTACCCGCCATATGTCAAATTCACCCGCTGGCCCTGTGCCAGATTTTCAAATGTCCCCTGAATCAAAGCCATGCCCGTGTTGTTGACCACCGTCAGATTCGTGCCCGCCGGCGGCGAAAAGTTGAGTGTGATGTCCACCGTGTTTCCCGTGGCCGTATAGGACGCGGCCGTCACCGGCACTGTGGCCGCCGAGGTGAAATTCGCCGTCACCGTGCCCGCCGACACCGGCAACACGGACATCAGCGGAATGCCCATAAGAAAACCGAATGTAATGATGCGGGTGATCATGGTTGTCATATCTTTAGTTCGGATTGGCGCCTCAAGGTTGCGCCACCTTGAGCCGCATGAACAGCTTGGGTGCGGTCTCCGCGGGTACGCTGAAGACATGCTCGGTTCCGCTGCCGATGTCCGGGATGTCCGTCCAACTCCCGGGTTGCAGGGAACTGCTCCACTGCGCGCCGTAGGTGATGCCGGTCACGCCGGCGGGCTCGTTGAAGCGGATTTCCCAACGCTTGGCGACCATGTGCGGCTGTGGCAATTGGCCGGAGCTGTTAGACAAGGGGTCGAGACCGAAGGCATATTCGACCAGGTAGGGGATGCCGTCGTGATCGGAATCGTCATCAGGAGCCGGTTGACGGTTGACCACGATGACATAACTCATGGTGGTGGTGCCGTCCTCCGCAGTGACGACCGTGGTGATCGTGTTGGCGCCCACCGCCAGATTGAGCACACCGCTGGCTGAACCGCTGCCAACAGGCATTCCATTCACTTTCACCGACGCCCCCGGATGATCCGTGACGGGGGTCACCGTCACACTGTTCGTGGCATTGGACACTGTTGCTAGATAACTTGTTACGGCCCTGCCGAAGGCCGGCACCAAGGTACCCACATTCAAATTCAGCGCGGAGAGCAGCGCGTTGTTGCTGGGTGTGGTGAAGGTCATGTCCGCGCTGTTGACCATGACGCCGGAGTTGGTGACCGCCACGACCCGGTAATGAAAGGGGGTGCCGGGCGGCAATCCGCTGAGATTCGCACTCACGTTGGTATCAGATGCGCCGGCAAGCGATGAGGGCAGAGCGGCGATGGTAGAGCCATAGGCATGGGTCGGGCCAAATTCAAACGACACCGTGGTGTCGTTGCCGGCGGCATTGACCATGCCGTTCAGGGTGGCTCCGGTGCCGGCGATCCCGGTGGCCGGAAGTGACAGCGCGCTTGGCATCGGCATGGCCGCCAGCGCCAGGCTGTGCGATGCCCCGCCACCCATCATCATGAATCGCAGGCCTGCCGCCAGGCCGCTCACGTCGGTCACCACGGTCACCGGCACGATGCTGCGAGTGGTGCTGGAATTGCCCAGTTGACCATAGGTGTTGTCGCCCCATGCGGCCATTGAGCCATCGGTGCAGAGGACGAGGCTGTGGCCGCCCCCGGCAGCCATGGCCGTCACGGTTTTGCTGGCAAGCACGTCGGATTGGTTCACCGCCACCGGCACATAACTGTCCCACAAGCTATTGTTACCCAATTGGCCATAGTTATCATATCCCCAGGCAACCAAGGTCCCGTCGGTACAAAGCGCCAGGCTGTGGTTGGCCCCGGCGGCCATGGCCGTCACCGGTTTGCCGGCGAGCACGCCCGTCAGGTTCACTCTCACAGGCACGCCGCTGTTGACCGCGCTGTAGTTGCCCAACTGGCCGTAGCTGTTGGATCCCCACGATGCCGCGGTGCCGTCCGCGCACAGCGCGAGGTTGTGGCTGCCGCCAGCGGCGATGGAGGTGACCGTCGTGCCGGCGAGCACGCCCGTTTGGATCACCATGACGGGCACGTTGGAGTTGACGGTACTGTTGTTGCCCAACTGGCCGGATGCATTGTATCCCCAGGCGGCCACCGTACCGTCCGAGCAGTGCGCGAGGCTGAGGTTGGCCCCGGCGGCAATGTTGACGATCCTCTTGCCGGCGAGCACTCCCGTCTGGTTCACCAGCACCGGCACGCTCATTTTCAAGGTGCCGAAACCCAACTCGCCGTAGTCGTTGGATCCCCATGCGGCCAGGGTACCGTCCGCGCACAGGGCCAGGTTGTGGTTGGCTCCGGCGGCGATGGCGACGACCCTCTTGCCGGCAAGCACGCCGCTTTGATCCACCGGCACCGGAATGCTGCTGTTGGTAGTGGTGTTATTGCCCAACTGGCCGTATGTATTGTCCCCCCAGGCGGCCAGCGAACCATCGGCGCACAGGGCGAGGCCATGGTTATTCCCGGCGGCGCTGGCGAGCACCGTCCTGCCGGCGAGCACACCGCTTGAGTTCACCGGCACCGGAATGCTGCTGTTGGTGGTGCTGTTATTGCCCAACTGGCCGGCATTGTTGTAACCCCAGGCCAGCAGGCGGGTGTTCGCCCATTGCAGCACCAGGTCGTTGCCGCTGCCGCCATGGTAGTCCGCCACGAAAGCATACTTCAGCCCGCCGCACGTCAGATATACCAACTGCCCGTGCGTTAGATTGGCGAAGACTCCCTGGATCGGCATGTTGCCGGCGCATCTAACAATAGTTAGGCGCGTGCCGGTCTGCGGCGCATGGTTCAGGACCAAGGCAGGCGCGTCGCCGGTCGCTGTGAAGTCTCCGGTGGTTAGCGGGACATCCGTGGCGGAGTTGAAGGTGAAGGATGCGGGCAGGCGGGTTACCGCGACCTGATAGGTCTTCGTGTTGACGCCGTCCGCTGCGGTGACCACGATGGTGACGGCATTTTCGCCGACCGCCAAGCTCAGCGGACCGGCGGCCGTACCGGATGGGGTCGCATTGCCGTTGACCGTGATGGCGGCCGTGCCCTGGGTGGCGAGTGGAGTCACGGTGATCGCGCTCGTGACAAACGGCACGGTGGCGATGTAACGGGAGTGGTTCATCGTGAAAGCGGGAACAAGCGCGCCGCCACCGAGCGTCAGGTTGGTTAGAGTTGCGGCGGTGCTGGTGGTGATGGTCATGTCCTCACCCGGAGTCATGACACCGGCTGTGGTGACGGTGAATCGGTAATGCCAGGTGGTGCCGGGAATCAGGTTGCCAAGGTCCGCGTGTGCTGGCGTGCTCATGGCGGAGCCGCTGACCGACGCGGGGGTGGCGGCCACGGTGGAGCCATAGGATGGAGTCAGGCCGTACTCGAATGACAAGGTGCAGTCCATGCCATTGGTGGTCACGCTGCCGTTGAGGGTCGCGCCGGTGTCGAGGATGTCCGTTGCCGCAAGGGTGGTCACCACGGGTGATTGGGGCGAGGCGACCAGGGCGAGGCATTGGATCGACCCCGCGCTTGCGGTTGCGAGGCGTTCACCGTTCCGGAAGGCGCTGGTGCTGACTGCCACCGGCACATTGCTGTTGCCCGTACTTCCGTTGCCCAACTGGCCGTTACTAGTGCTTCCCCAAGTGGCCAGCTTGCCGTCCTGGCACAACGCGAGGCTGTGATAGCCGCCACCGGAAATCGCGGTGATCGTCCGGCCGGACAGTTGACCGGTCTGGGTCACCGCCACCGGCACGCTGGAATTGGTGGTGGTGTTGTTGCCCAACTGGCCGCTGCCATTATATCCCCATGAAGTCAGGGTGCCGTCCGCGCACAACGCGAGGCTGTGATAGCCGCCGCCGGCGATGGCGGTGACCGTTTTGCCGGCCAGCACCCCGGATTGGGTCACCGCCACCGGCACGGTCGAGTTGGTGGTGGTGTTATTTCCCAACTGGCCGTAGTTGTTATATCCCCAGGCGGTCAGGGTGCCGTCCGAGCACAGCGCGAGATTGTGCCAGGCACCGGCGGCAATGGTGGTGACGGTTTTGCCCGCCAGCACGCCGGTCCGGTTCACCAACACCGGCACGATGGAGTTTGGGAGTCCGCTTCCCAACTGCCCGTAACTATTATATCCCCAGGTGGCCAGGGTTCCGTCCGAACACAGGGCGAGACTGTGGTTGTCGCCAACGGCAATGGCCGTCACCATTCTGCCGGCCAGCACGCCTGACAGATCCACCAGCGCCGGCACCGTATGGTCGGCCGCTTGATCCGTATAATAATTCCCCCACTCGGCCAGCGTGCCGTCCGCGCACAGCGCCAGTGAGTGGCTGCCGCTGGTGGCGATCTTTACCACCAGCTTGCCTGCCAACGCGCCGGATTGATTCACCGCGACCGGCACTTTGCTGGAACCCGTGGTCCCGTTGCCCAACTGGCCGGCCCAGTTGTCACCCCAGGCGGCCAGGGTGCCGTCCGCGCACAATGCCAGGACATGATGATAGCCGCTGACGGCCGTGGTCACGGTTTTGCAGGCGAGGGCGCCGCTCATGACGACCGGGGTTGGGATGGTTCTTTGGGTTGTGGTGTTGTCGCCGAGTTGGCCATAGGAATTGTCACCCCATGCCAGCAGGCGGGTGTTCGCCCATTGCAGCACCAGGTCATTTCCCGAACCGCCGAAGTAGCTGGCCACGAAAAGATAGGTAACACCCGCGAAGGTCAATGGCACGCGCTGCCCCTGGCGCAGGTTGTCGAACGTGCCACGGATGGGGTTCCCGCCGGTGTTGTTGACCAGCGTGAGCGTGCTTCCCGGCAGCGGCGTGTGGTTGAGGACCACCGGTGGCAACACGCCCGCGGCCGCGAATTCACTGACGGTCATGGGCACATCCGTGGCGGAATTGAAGGTGATGGCTGAGAGCATGCGGGTCACCTGCAGGGTGTATGTCTGGTTATTGATGCCGTCTGCGGCGGTGACGCTGATGGAGATGCCATTATCGCCTGCCGCGAGGGTTATGGGCACGCTGGCAGTGCCGGATGACACGGTCACCCCATTGACCCTGATGGTGGAGGTGGGCACGGTGGCGACCGGTGTCACGGTGAGGTGGCTGGTCGCATCAGGCACAGTGGCGCAATAAACGGTGCGGGTGCGGACGAACGCGGGTGCTAGATCGCCACTGCTCACGATCAGGTTGGAAAGCGTGGCACTGGCACTGGTGGTGAAGGTCATATCTCCGCCTGTCACCTTGACACCCGCTCGTGTGGCCACCGTCCGGTAATGATAGGTGGTGCCTGCCAGCAAGCCGCTGACGGTGGCGCTCACTGCGGTGGGCGTGGTGCCGGCCACTGATGCGGGACTGCCGGTCAGGGTGATGCCATAGGATGCTGTGAGTCCCCATTCGAACGACACGCCGGTGCCGGTGTTCCGGGCATCCACGCTGCCGTTTAACACTGCCGACGCATCGGTCACCCCGCTGGCCGCCAGGGTGGCCGCCACGGGCTGTTCTTGCGTCGCCACCATGGCCAGGCTGAAATTGGTACCACCTCCGGCCGCAATGATGTTTTCGCCTGATCCCAAAGCGCTCGTGCTGACCATCACGGGTTCGGTGCTGTCGGTAGTGCTGCTATTTCCCAACTGACTGTTGTTATTGGATCCCCATGCGGCCAACGAATGATCCGTGCAGAGGGCGAGGCAGTGATTGGCTCCCGAGGCAATGGCGGCTACCGTTTTGCCGGTCAGCACGCCGGTGAGAACGACCGCCACCGGCACGCTGATGCTGGTGAGGCCCTTGTTGCCCAACTGCCCGTAATTGTTAGATCCCCAGGTGGCCACGGTTCCGTCCGCGCACAGGACCAGACTGTGATTGCTGCCGCAGGAAACAGCCGTTACCTGCTTGCCGGCGAGCACGCCGGATTGGGTCACCAGCGCCGGCACGATGCGATTGCTCGTGCTGCCGATTCCCAACTGGCCATAGCCATTATACCCCCAAGCGGCCAGGGTTCCGTCCGCGCACAGGACCAGACTGTGCACGCCGCCGGCGGCGATGGCGATGATCGTTTTGCCGGCGAGCACGCCGCTGCGATCCACCAGCACGGGCACGCTGGCTGCGGTGGTGCGGTTGTTGCCCAGCGCTCCATAATCGTTGCGTCCCCATGCGGCCAGGGTTCCGTCGGCGCACAGCGCGAGATTATGATAGCTGCCGGCGGCGATGGCGATGATGGTCTTGCCGGCGAGCACGCCCGTTTGAGTTACCCGCACCGGCACACTGCTGTTGGTGGTGCTGTTGTTTCCCAACTGGCCGGAGTCGCCCTGTCCCCATGCGGCGAGGGATCCGTCCGTACACAGCGCCAGGCAGTGCGAGTCACCGGCAGCAATGGCGGCAACCGACTTGCCGGCGAGCACACCCGCCTGGTCCACCGAAACCGGGGCATAGATGGTGCTGGTATTGTTGTTGCCCAACTGCCCGGAAGCATTAGCCCCCCAGGCGGCCAGAGTTCCGTCCGCACACAGGGCAAGGTTGAAGGATGCCCCTTCAGCCACGGTAATGACGGTCTTGCCAGCGAGCACGCCGCTCATGTCCACCGGTCCCGGGACGCTGCTGCTGGAAGCGCCGTTGTTGCCCAGTTGGCCGGAGCCGTTGCTTCCCCAAGCGAGCAGGCGGATGTTCGCCCATTGCAGGACCAGATCATTGCCGGTGCCGCCATGGTAGTTCGCCACGAACGCATAGGTCTGTCCACCGTACGTTAGAGGCACCGTTTGCCCCTGCGTCAGGTTGTCGAAATATCCTTGAATCGGCACGACACCCGTGTTGTTCACCACGGTCAAACAGGTTCCCGCAACCGGCACATGGTTCAACACGAATGACGCCACATTCCCGGAAGCCACGAAACCATTGGCCGTCAACGGCACGTCGGTGGCGGAGTTATAGGTATATGCCAGCGGTTGACGGGTCACCTTCACCGTGTAGGCCAGCGTGTTGACGCCGTCCGGAGCAGTAACCACGATGGATATGATATTGTCACTCACCGCCAGGGGGATCGGGCTGCCGGCGGATCCGGACGGCACGGTCGCGCCATTGATCCTGACCGTGGAGCTGCCGGTGGTGGCCACGGGAGTCAGGGTGAGGGTGGTCACGGTACCGGGCACGGTGGCGAGATAACCCATGGTGGTGCTGTTGAAGGCGGGCGTGAGCACGCCGTTGCTCAGGGTCAGGTTGGCAAGGGTGGCCAGGGTGCCGGTCGTGAAGGTCATGTCGGCACCCCTGACGGTGCCGCCGGGACCCACGGCCACCACCCGGTAATGATAGGTGGACCCTGCCCACAACCCGCCGGCCGTCGCGCTGACCGCCGTGGCGGTGGCGCCGCCCACCGATACGGGGGTTGCTGTTAGAGTCGAGCCATAGGCGGAAGTCGGGCCGTATTCGAAGGTCACGGTGGCGGAATTGCCTTGGGCATTCACGCTGCCGTTGAGGGTGGCACCGGTGTCGCCGACGGCGGTTGCGGCCAGGGTTTCCACCACGGGCGTTGGCGGTGAGGCCACCATGGCAAGGCTGTATTCATATCCTCCTTTGGCGGACATGAAGCATTCGCCCGTCTGCATGGTGCTGGTGCTGACCATGACCGGCACGTTGCTTTGGGTGGTGCTGTTGTTGCCCAACTGGCCGTAATTGTCATACCCCCAGGCGGCCATGGACCCGTCCGCGCACACGGCGAGATTGTGATGATAGCCGGTGCCGATGGCCACCACGGATTTGCCGGCGAGCACGCCGGTCTGGGTTACCATGACCGGAACACTGCTGTTGGTCGTGCTGTTGTTGCCCAGGCATCCGTAGTTGTTGTATCCCCAGGCCGCCATGGTTCCGTTGGCGCACAGAACCAGGCTGTGGTTTTCACCGGCGGCGATGGCGGTGACCGTCTTGCCGGCGAGCATGCCGGTTTGGGTCACCAGCACCGGGACACTGCTGTTGGTGGTGCTGTTGTTGCCCAACTGGCCGTAACCGTTATATCCCCATGAGGCCACAGTCCCATCCGCGCACAGCACGAGATTATGATTGCCGCCAGAGGTGATCGCCATGATCGTCTTGCCGGCGAGCACGCCGGTTTGAGTCACCAGCGCCGGGACTTTGCTGTTAGTGGTGGAGGTGTTGCCCAACTGCCCGGCATCATTGGCCCCCCATGCGGCCAGAGTCCCGTCCGCGCACAGCGCGAGACTATGATAATAGCCGGCGGCGATGGCGGTGATCGTCTTGCCGGCGAGCACACCCGTCTGGTTCACCGCCACCGGGACACTGCTGTCGGTGGTGCTGTTGTTGCCCAATTGGCCGGAACTATTGTATCCCCATGCGGCCAGGGTTCCATCGGCGCACAGCGCGAGATGATGATAATTCCCGGAAGTGATGGCGGTGACGGTCTTGCCGGCGAGCACTCCGGTCATATCGACGGCGACCGGCACGGAACTGTTCGAGTTGCTGGTGTTGCCCAACTCGCCGTGATAGTTATACCCCCATGCGGCCAGGGTGCCGTCCGCGCACAAAGCGAGATTGCTCGCGTTTCCCGCAGCGATGGCCGTGACTGTTTTGCCGGCGAGCACGCCGCTCATGTTCACCGGCACGGCGACACTGCTGTTGGCATAGCCGGTGTTGCCGAGTTGGCCGTAGTTGTTATATCCCCAGCCCATCAGGCGGGTGTTCGCCCATTGCAGCACCAGGTCATTGCCGGTGCCGCCGAAATAATTGGCCACGTAGGGATAGGTGATCCCGCCATAACTCAACCATACCTGTTGCCCCTGCGCCAGATTGGCGAACGCGCCCGCAATCAGACTTTGCGCGGTATTTCTGACCACCGTCAGGGTGGCACCCGTCACCGGCACATGGTTGAGCACCATGGGCGGCACGCTGCCCGCCGCCGCGAAACCGGCCGCCGTCACCGGTGCGTCCGTGGCGGTGTTGAAGGTGAGTGTCTGCGGCAGGCGGGTGACGGTCACGCTGTAGGTGCGGGCATAGCCGCCGCCAGCGGCGGTGACCGTGAGGTTGATACCGGTATCGCCGACTGTTAGAGACAGCGGGGCGCTGGTGGCGCCGGATGCCACGGGGACACCCGCCACGGTGACCGTGGCGCCCGAACTCATCACCACCGGAGTGAGGGTGATGGACGGCGTGGTGAACGGCACGGTGGTTAGATAACCGGTGGTATTGCCGGAAAACGCGGGTGCGAGCGTGCCGCCGTCGAGAGTGAGAGAGGCGAGGGTGGCCAGGGTGCCGGTGGTGAAGGTCATGTCCGCCCCCTTGGCGGTGCCGCCGGTGCTGGCGGCGACGATCCGGTAATGATAGGTGGTGCCGGGAAGCAGGCCGCTGATGGCGGCGCTGGCTGCGGTGGCGGTGGTGCCGGTGGCTGTTGCGGGGGTTGCGGTCGCGCTGGCGCCGTAGGATGAAGTCAGGCCGTATTCAAAGGAGATGGTGGTAGTTCTGCCATTGCCATTGACGGTGCCGCGGACGGTGGCACCGGTGTCGATGATAGTGGTAGCTGCCAGCGATGCTGCCGCCGGCGGTGGTGGCGAGGCGACCAGCATCTGGTTATGGAGGGATCCGGCATGGACCGCTGAGATCACCTCGCCCGTTGCCAGGTTGGTTCCGCTGGCGGTCACCGGCACGCTGGAGGTAGAAATGCTGGAGACGCCCAACTGCGAGTAGTTGTTGCTTCCCCAGGCGGCGAGGAATCCATCCGTGCACAGCGCCAGGTTGTGATACGTTCCTGAGGCAATGGCGGTGATGGTTTTGCCGGACAGCACGCCGGTTTGAGTGAGCAACACCGGCACGCTGCTGTTGGTGGTGCTGTTGTTGCCCAGTTGCCCGATGGAGTTATATCCCCAGGCGGCCACTTTGCCGTCCGAACACAACACCATGCCGTGGCTGTTTCCCGCTCCGATGCCCGTCACCGTCCTGCCGGCCAACACGCCCGACCTGTCAACCGGAACGGGCACGCGGCTGTGGGTGGTGGCGTTGTTGCCCAATTGTCCGTATGTGTTTTGACCCCAGGCGGCCAAGGTCCCGTCGGTGCATAAGGCCAGGGTGAAGGTCCCGCCGGCATCCAACGCCATGACCGTCTTGCCGGCGAGCACGCCCGTCTGCTCCACCAATACCGGGACGCTGCTGGAGGTGGGGCTGTTGTTGCCCAGGCGGCCGTTGGTATTGTCACCCCAAGCGGCCACCGCGCCATCGGCGCACAGCGCGAAACTGGTGGTGTCTCCCGCGGCAATGGCGATGACCGTCCTGCCGGCGAGCACGCCTGTTAGGTCCACCGGCATGGGCACGCTGCTGGCAGCCGTGCCGTGGTTGCCCAATTGACCATAACTGTTGGATCCCCAGGCGGCCAGCGTTCCATCCGCGCACAGCGCGAGGCTGTGGCTGCCACCTGCGGCAACCGCCGTGATGGTTTTGCCGGCAAGTAATCCGCTGTGGGTCACCGACACCGGCGTCTTGCTGGTAACCGTGCTGTTGTTGCCCAGTTGGCCGTTCGCGTTTTCCCCCCACGCGGCCAGGGTATTGTCCGCGCACAGCGCGAGATTGTGATAGCCGCCAACGGCCAGGGCGATGACCGCTTTGCCCGCCAGCACGCCGGTCATGTCCACCGGCACTGCGGCAATGCTGCTGCTCACACTGGTGTTGCCCAACTGGCCGTCATAATTGTTTCCCCACCCCAGCAGCCGGTTGTTAGCCCATTGCAATACCAGGTCGTTGCCGGTGCCGCCAAAGTAGTTGGCTACAAACGGATAGATCACGCCATTATAGACAAGGTTCACGGCCTGGCCCTGCGCGAGATTGCTGAAGGCCGATTGGACCGGAAACAGGCCCGTGTTGTTCACCACTTTCAGAGTGGTACCCGGCGTGGGCGCGTAATTCAGGGCGAAGGCCGGGGCGGTGCCTGTGGCGGCGAAATCCGTCGCCGTGACGGGCGTGTCGGTGGCGGAGTTATAGGTGAATGTCTGGGGCAGGCGGGTGACCGTGATGATATATGTCTGGGTGGTCGCGCCGCCGGCGCCGGTGACCTCGGTGGTGATGGCATTGTTGCCCGCCGTCAGGGCGAGCGGGTTGCTCGCCGATCCGGATGCCACCGTGATGCCATTGACCATCACCGTGGAATCGGCGAGGGCGCAAACCGGCGTGAGGGTGACGCTGGTGACGGCGTAGGGCACCGTGGCCACATACCGGGTGATGTTGCCCGCAAATGCGGGATAGAGGGCGCCACCGTCCATAGTTAGTCCGGACAGCACGGCATCACGGGTCGTCGTGAAGGTCATGTCCGCACCCTTGATCGTGCCGGACGGACCCGTGGCCGCCAGCCGGAAATGATAGATGGTGCCGGGACGCAGGCCGCCGAAGGAGGCGCTGACCGCGGTGGCGGCGGTGCCGGAGACCGACGCGGGAGCGGCCACCACGGTGGTGCCGTATGACGCGCTCGGCCCGTATTCAAAGACGGCGGTGGCGTCGGTGCCCTGGGGGTTGACACTGCCATTGAGCGTCGCGGCGGTGTTGGATATGTTAGAGGCGGCCAGCGTGGTGGCGAGCGGCGGCAACGACATTGCGACCATGGCGACGCTGTGGCCCGAACTGCGGCCGGCATCCGTGCGGGCGAAGCGTTCGCCGGTACGCAACATGGTGGTGGTGACCCACACCGGCACGCTGCTATTGGTGGTGCTGTTGTTGCCCAGCGCGCCGTAGGTGTTGTATCCCCATGCGGCCAGGCTGCCATCACTGCATAGTGCGAGGCCTTGGTTGCTGCCGGCGCTGATGGCGACCACGGCTTTGCCGGCAAGAATGCCAGTTTGGGTGACCAAAACCGGCAGCGTGCTGGTGCTCGTGCCGTTGTTGCCCAACTGCCCGTAATCGTTATATCCCCACGCGCTCATGGTTCCGTTAGAACACAAGACCAGGTTATGGTAATAGCCTGCGGCAATGGCGGTCACAGTATATCCAGCAAGCACTCCGCTTGTTGTCACCGCGACCGGCACGCCGGGTGTCGTGGTGCTGTTGGTGCCCAATTGATAATGGGAGTTGGATCCCCAGGTGACCAGCGATCCGTCCGCACAGAGCACCAGATTGTGTTCCCCACCTGCGGTGATCGCGGTGACCGACTTGCCGGCCAGCGCGCCGGACTGAGAGACGGCGACCGGCACGTTGCTGGGGGCGCCGCTGGCATTGCCCAACTCACCGTTGGTATTATATCCCCAGGCGGCCAGGGTCCCATCCGTACACAACGCCAGACTGTGATTCGGGCCGGCCGACACGGCAAGCACGAATTTGCCGGCGAGCACCCCGGTCTGGTCCACCATCACCGGCAGCGACCAGGAGGTGCCCGTGCCGCGCGACCCGCAGCCCAATTGGCCATACGAATTGGCACCCCACGCCACCACCGTGCCGTCCGCGCACAGGGCAAGGCTGTGGGAGCCGCCGGCGGAGATGGCAACCACGGTTTTGCCGGAGAGCGCACCGGACCGGTCAACCTCCATGGGCACGCTGCTGTTAGCTGTGCTGGTGCTGCCCAACTGATGGCTGCTGTTGACGCCCCAGGCGGCGAGGGTGCCGTCAGCGCACAGGGCGAGGCTGTGGGATGATCCGGTGGCGGTGCGGACCACGGTTATGCCGGCAAGTGCGCCGCTGGTGTCCACCGGCACCGCGAAGCTGCTGTTGGTGGTGCCGTTGTTGCCGAGCTGGCCGTTGTTGTTATATCCCCAGGCCAGCAGGCGGGTGTTCGCCCATTCCAACACCAGGTCGTTGCCGCTGCCGCCACGATAGTTGGCGACGAACTGATAACTCACCCCGTTGTACGTGAGACTCACCGTTTGCCACTGCCGCAGGTTGTCAAATGTGCCCTCGATCACGCCGTTGCCCGTGAGCTTGACCACCATCATGCTGACTCCCGCCGCGGGCATGAAGTTGAGGGTGAGATCCGCCGTGTTGCCGGCCGCCGTGTATGACGCGGCGGTGACCGGCACTACGGTGGCGGAGTTATAGGTATAACTGAGCGGCACCTGCCGGATCACGGAAACCTGATAGGCGGTGGTGGTTCCGTCAAGGGCGGTGACCGTCACGTTGACCGTGTTGGAACCCGGAACGAGGTTGATTGGGGAGCTGGCGGCTCCCGACGCCACGGCCGCACCGTTGACCATGATGGCGGCAGTGGAGTCCGTGGCGCGCGGCGTCACTGTCACCGCAGCGGTGGCGGTCGGCACGTAATTGACATAGCCCGCCAAAGCAGGTGAAAACGGGGGTGCCAGCGTGCCGGCGTTCAGGGTGAGTCCCGCCAGTGTGGCGTCGTCCCTAACAGTAATGACATAACTCGTGGTGCCCACGCCGTCCTGGGCGGTGACTTGGATGGTGAGCGTCATGTTGCCCGGCGAGAGCGGAACCGGCGGGCTGGTGGCACCGGATGCGAGGGCCACGCCGTTGACGGTGAGGGTGGCGGAGGCGGCGGCCACCGGCGTGACGGTCAGCGCGGTAGTTCCATGGAGGACCCGCGCGGTGTAAGACGTGGTGGCCGGGGCGAAGGCGCCGTCAAGGAAGCCGGGCGTGAGGGTCACGCCAACCAGGGACGAGTTGCTGGAAACCGGGGCCGCGGCCACAGCCAGCGTGTGGTTGGAACGGCCGCGTGCCAGCACGGCGAACTTTTCGCCGCTGCCGAGTGATGACGTGACGACCGCCACGGGAACCGTGCTGGACGTGGTCGTGCCGTTGCCAAGTTGGCCATGGGAATTGTCTCCCCATGCGGCCAGTGAGCCATCCGTGCACAGGGCGAGACTGTGGTAGAACCCCGCAGTGATGGCGGTGACTGTTTTGCCGGCGAGGATGCCGCTGACATCGATGGCTCCCGGAACGAGACTGCTAGTGCTTCGACCCAACTGCCCATAATAGTTATATCCCCATGAGGCGAGGGTTCCGTCCGTGCAAATGACGAGGTTATGGGAATCTCCCGCGGCGATGGCGGCGACGATCCGGCCCGCGAGCACGCCCGTCGTGTTGACGGCGACCGGCACGCTGCTGTTGGTGGCGCTGTTGTTACCGAGTTGGGAGTTGTTGTTATACCCCCATGCGACCACGGTGCCGTCCGCACAGAGGGCAAGACTGTGTGAGGCCCCCGCGGCGATGGCCGTGACGGCCCTGCCCGCCAGCACACCGGTGGTGACGACGTTCACCGGCACCTCGCGCATGATGGTTGTGCCATCGCCGAGTTGGCCGTAGGTGTTGGCTCCCCAGGCGGCAACCTGGCCGTCCGCGCAGAGCGCGAGGTTATGGGAATCCCCCGCAGCGATGGCGATGATGGACTTATCAACCAGCGTGCCGGTGGCTCGCACGGCGGCGGGCACACTGCTCGAATACACCGTGCCGTCGCCGAACTGACCGGAGGAGTTGTCGCCCCATGCCGCCAGCGTGCCGTCCGCGCACAGGGCAAGGCTGTAGGTGGAACCGGCGGCGATGGCGATGACGGTCTTGCCTAACAGAACGCCACCTGTGTTGACCGCAACGGGCGTGTTGCTGTTGGCGGTGGTGCCGTCGCCCAACTGACCTGAGGTGTTGAGTCCCCATGCGGCGAGCGTGCCGTCCGCGCACAGCGCCAGGCTGTGGGAGACGCTCTCGGCGATGGCGGTGATGGACTTGCCAGCGAGCACGCCGGATGCCGTGACCGGCGCGGGTGCCTTGCCGGCGGCGGTGGTGCCGACGCCGAGTTGGCCATAGTAGTTATCGCCCCAGGCATAAATCCTGTTGTTGGCCCATTGCAGGACCAGATCGTTGCCGGTGCCGCCATAATAATTAGCCGCAAATGCATAATTGTGATTGTCGTACGTAAGGGTGACCACCTGCCCCTGTGCAAGGTTGGAGAAACGGCCGGTCTGGATCCCGTTGTCGGCACGCCTGATGACCGTGAGATTGGTCCCAATGGCGGGCGCGAAGCCGAGTGATAGGTTCACGGTGTTGTCAGTGGCGTCATATCCCATGATGTCCACCGGCACCGCGTCGGCCGCGCTGTAGGCATAATTGACCGGCATCGGCCGCAACACCGATATCTGATAGGACGTGGTCGTTCCATCCAGGGCGGTCACCGTCACGGTCACCATGTTGGTTCCCAGGTTCAGGTTGACCGGCGCACTGGCGTTGCCCGACGGCACGGGGCTGCCGTTGACCGTGATCGCGGCTGTGGCATCCGCCGCTGTGGGCGTGACCCGCAGCGTGCTCGTCGAGATCGCCACACACGCATTGTAACTCCGCACGAACGGCGAAAACCCGGGAAGCAGTTTCCCATAACTCAGGCTCAGACCGGCCAGCGAGGAGTCATCTCTAACATTCATGACATAGGAATTCGTGGTGCCGTCCTGGGCGGTCACCCCGATGGTGATGGTGGAGTGACCCGGCGACAGGGAGATCGCGGGGCTGGTCGCGCCGGAGGCCAGCGCCGCGCCGTTCACCGTGAGGGTGGCGGTGGCGTCCTCCACGGTGGGCGTGACGGTCACTGACGGCGTGCCGTGCGCCACCCGCAGCGTGTAGGTCATGACGCCGGGTGAAAACACCGGATCCAAGATGCCCGAACCCACGCCCAGAGCCGCCAGGTTACAATTGTTAGACAACGGGATGGCCGCGATGGCCAACGCGTGATTGCCCGATGGATTTGTCGCCACGGCGACAAACTTTTCCCGGGGACCGAGGGATGAGGTGGCGACCGCGACCGGGACATTGCTGCTGGTGGTGTTACCGGTGCCGAGCTGGCCGAACACGTTGTTTCCCCAGGTCGTGAGGGTGCCGTCGGCGCAGAGCGCGCAACTGTAACCTGAGCCTGCGGCGATGGCGGAGATGGTCTTGCCGGAGAGCATGCCGCTGGTGGTGACGGCGACCGGAACATTGCTGCTGGCGGAGCCGCCATTACCAAGTTGGCCGTAGGAGTTCAATCCCCAGGTGGCGAGCGTGCCATCCGCGCAGAGCACGACGTTATGGCTATAACCCGCGGCAATGGATTTGACGGTCTTGCCGGCGAGCACGCCGGTAGCGACCACCGCGACCGGAGTCGTCACGCTAAAGGCGCTGGTGCCATTTCCTAACACAGATGAATCGTTGGCACCCCAGGATGCGAGCGTGCCATCCGAACAAAGAGCCAGGCTGTGGAATGTGCCCGCAGCAATGGCGATGACGGCCTTGCCGAAAAGGATGCCGCTGGTAGAGACCGCAACCGGAACGCTGCTGGATGTGGTGCTGCCATTGCCAAGCTGACCATAATTGTTGCTGCCGTAGGCGGCGAGAGTGCCGTCCTCACAGAGGATGAGACAATGCGAACCACCTGAGGCCACGGCGGTGATGGTCTTGCCGGCCAGCACGCTGCCGGGGGCAAGGATCGCCGGGACGTAGCCAGTGGCCGGCCAGTAGGCCAAAGTGCTGTCGTTGCAGAGGGCGTGGATGGTGTCCGACCCGGCGGTGACGCGCATGATGGTCTTGCCGGCGAGCACGCCGCTGGTGGTGACTGCGGTCGGCACCTTGCTGTCCGTGGTGGTGCCGTTGCCGAGTTGGCCGGAGGAATTCATTCCCCACCCGGCCAGCACGCCATCCGCGCAGAGGGCGAACGAATCGGTGCTGCTTGCGGTCATGGCGGTGATGCTCTTGGCGGCGAGGATGCCGCTGGAAATGACAGCCACGGGCACGCTGCTGGTGGTGGTGCTGTTGTTGCCCAGTTGGCCCCTTGCGTTGTAGCCCCAGGCGTACGCCTTGGTCCACGCCCATTGCAAAACCAAATCATTTCCGGAGCCGCCATAATAGTTCGCGACTAACGGATAGGTCACCTTGTTATAGCTGAGGTTGACGGCCTGTCCCTGGGCCAGGTTGGAGAATTGGCCGCTGATGAGGCCGCGTCCGGTGTTATTGATCACGGTCAGGGTGGCGCCGGTGGGCAGGGCGCAGTTCAGGGCGAAGGTGATCGTGTTGCCGGCGACTTGCACGCCCCCGGCCGTGACTGGCACGTCGGCCGGGGAATTGAAGGCATAGACTGCCGGCAGGCGCGTCACCACGATGGTATATGTCTGCGTGTTGCCGCCACCCGCGGCACTCACCACGATGGTGATGACATTGTTGCCCTCGGCCAGGGCGAGCGGGTCGCTGGCGGCGCCCGAGGCCACCGTCACGCCGTTGACCTGCACGGTTGCATCGGGAAACAAGGCGGCCGGCGTCACGCGGATGCGGTCCGTGGCGGTGGGCACGGTGGCGACATATTGGTTGCAGGTGCTGGCAAAAGATGGGGAGAGCGCGATGCCATCCAGGGTCATGCCTGCTAGAGACGCGAAGGTGGTGGTGGTGAAGGACATGTCCGCGCCGGTGACGGTGGCGTTGCCGTTGTTGGCCACCACGCGGTAATGATAGGTGTAGCCGGGCAGCAGGCCGTTGAGCGTGGTTGCGACCGCGACGGTGCCGCCGCCGGTGAGGAATGCGGGTGTGGCGGCAACGACCAGACCGTACGACGTGGTGAGCCCGTATTCAAAAGTCACGGCGGTATTGTAACCATGGGCATTCACGCTGGCATTGAGAGTGGCGCTGGTATCGAGGACGCCGGTCGGGGCCTGGGTGGCCGCCACGGGTGACCGTGGTGAGTACACCAAGGCAAGACTGCAATTTGAGCAGGCGATCATTCCCGACAGCCGCTCGGCGGGGCCCAGCCCGCTGGTGATGACCGCCACCGGCACCGTGCTTTCGGTCGTGGTGTTGTTGCCCAGTTGCCCGGCATAATTGTATCCCCAGGCGGCCATGGTGCCGTCCGCGCAGAGTGCCAGGCTGTGGCTGACGCCTCCGGCGGCCATCACGATGGATTTGCCGGCGAGCACCCCCATGGAGTTGATGGCGACCGGCACGTTGCTGTTCGTGTAGGTGTTGTTGCCCAGTTGGCCGTGATAACAGTCGCCCCACGAGGCGAGGGTTCCATCCGCGCACAAGCAGAGGACGTGGTGGTCACCGGGGGTGACGGTGGCGATCATCTTGCCAGACAGAACACCCGAGCGGTCCACCAGCACCGGCACGTTGCTGTTCGTGGTGGTGCCGTTGCCAAGTTGGCCACTGGAGTTCAGCCCCCATGATGCCAGGGTGCCGTCCGCGCAAAGTGCGAGACTGAAATTGGAGCACGCGGAAATGGCTACCACGGTTTTGTCGGCGAGCACGCCGCTGCGGTCCACCAGCACCGGCACGAGGCTGTTGGTTGTGTTGTTGTTGCCCAAACTGCCATAGGTGTTCTTTCCCCACGCGGCCAGGGTGCCGTCCGCGCACAGAGCCAGGTTGTGATAGTTGCCGGCGGCCACCGCGATAACCGTTTTGCTGGCTAGCACCCCGGTTTTGTCCACCAGGACGGGCACGCTGCTGTTGGTGGTGCTGTTGTTGCCGAGTTGGCCGTCGCCATTATATCCCCACGCCGCCAAGGTGCCATCCGCGCACAGCGCCAGATTGTGCGAATCCCCGGTGGCCAGGGCGATGACCGTCTTGCCGGCGAGCACGCCCGTGGTGTCCAGCAGGACGAAGGTTTTGCTGCTGGTGGTGCTGTTATTGCCCAACTGGCCGGAACTATTGTTTCCCGCGGCGGCCACCGTGCCGTCCGCACAAAGCATGACGTTGTGCGAAGATCCGGTGGCGAACGCGGTGATGATCTTGCCGGCCAGCACGCCGCCCTGGTCCATCCGCGTCGGGCTGTACATGTTGGACAGACTGTTGTTGCCGTATTGGCCGCTCGAGTTGGATCCCCAAACCAGCACCCGCGTTTGCGCCCACTGCAACACCAGGTCGTTGCCGGTACCGCCGAAGTAGTTGGCTGAGAATTGATAGGTCACCCCGGCGAAGCTGAGATCCACAACCTGTCCCTGAGCCAGGTTGTCGAACGTGCCTTGAATGAAATCCGTGCCGGTGTTGTTGACCACCGTCAGGCAGGTTCCCACAGTTGGCGTGAAATTGAGCGCGAGGTCCACCGTGTTGCCCGTCGCGGTGTATCCCGCCGCACTTAGCGGCACATCGCTTGGGCTGTTGTAGGTGGCGTCCACCACGGCAGCGCTGGCCGGCATGGCGAACAGGTGAACGGCTGCGATGGCGGCACGGAAGGTCTGGGTATTCATGGCGGCAGGTGCGACGAGTGACAGGCGGCCCCAGATCTTCGCCCAATGGACAGCTAAACCAAGCCAGGTGGCTGGGGGACGGGAAGATGTAGTTGTGCATGGGGGTGGAGTCAATGACCAATTGGATGGGCGGCGGCAACAGGTTCCGGGAGCTTGACACGGCGGCCACCTCCATTTGAAATCGGGTGTGTAACCCGCCGCACGCTCGTTCCCCTGAATCGATGAACCATTCTTCCGCTCACCCTGCCTTCCGGTTTTTCATTGTCGTGCCCTGCTGTATTCTCCTGCTGGCAGGGTGCCATCGCGCAAAAGACCAGGGCCCCTGAACGGGGTCTGCAAGAAATCCGTTGGACCGCAGTAAACACCGGTATGCATGTAGCCAACCACAACTCGCTGACGGCGCACCTGCGGAAGACCCTCCTGACGGGGGTGGTGCTGCTGGTGCCACTGGTCGTGACCGCCAAGGTGCTCCAGATCCTGTTTCATTTCACCGACGGCCTGTTGGGTCCCATTCTGTCGCGGATTTTGGGCAAGCCGGTGCCCGGTTTGGGGCTGCTGTTGTTCCTGATCGGGATCTATCTGGTGGGCCTGACCTGCCGGACCTTCGTGGGCAAGCTGGTGTTGAAGTGGATCGAGAGTCTCATCGGCCGGATCCCGCTGGCACGCACGATTTATTCGGGGGTCAAGCAGTTGCTCGGGCCCTTCGGCGATGGCTCGGGCAGGACCTTCGGCAAGGCGGTGATGGTGGAGTATCCGGCCCCGGGGATTTACACGTACGGGTTCCTCGTCAAGGAACACCTGCGCGACTCCAAAGGCAACGAACTCGTCAATGTCTTCATTTCCTCCAATCACCTGCATCTCGGGGCTGTCATCGTCGTTGACCGCCGATTGGTCATCGATCTGAACATGACCTTTGAGGACATGATCAAGCTCATGGCTTCATGCGGGGCGGCCGCTCCGCACATTGAGCGGCTTCCCACCAACTATCCCTCGCCGGCTCTCGTTCCGGTGGATGATCCTTGAGACTCCGATGTGTCCAGTTTGGTGAAATTCACCTGCCCGTCCTGCATGCCCCCCCTCAGCGCCGACCTTCGGCGATGGCCCGCTTCCACTCTGCGGCGAGTTCACTAACCGTTTTGCCGGTCCAGGTTTTCCACAACGCGTCGCCATAGCGTCCCTCGCGGGCGGCGGTGTTGAGCTGTTGAGGCAGAGCCTTGTCCTGGGTGGTGACCACCCAGTCGAGGAAATTCGCGCTTACCCGGTAGCTGGCGTCATGCTTGGCCTGACTGGCATCGCGGATGACGGCCCCCTTGGATTGCGGCTCGTAAAGGAACCAGCGGATGTAGTCGGCAAGACCCTCGGTGACCCAGAGCGGTGGGAGGGTGGCCTGCGGGTTGGCACGCAGCACCTGGCGGTAGTTCTGCACCACATGGCACAACTCGTGAACCACGCAGCCCTTGGCCTCGCCCTGCAACTGACTGGCAATCCACAGTGCATTGAGTGAGATCTTGCAGCCACCGGTATAGGCCGGCATGCCGCCCATGTCGGTGCGGAACTCAAGCTCAACCACCTCCGGCGCGCGGTAGCCGTCGCTGGGCAACAGCGCCACCAGCCTCGGATACCACTCCCGAACCACCGGCATCAGTTCCAACTCGCTCCAGGCTGTTAGATCGGGGGCCGTGGTGCTGTCAAAGATAAAGCGGAACTTGCCGTCGGCGGAAAGATGGCTGTTGACGATCGGCGGCGGCGGTGTGAGCCGTGCCACCGCCGCATCCTGCGCGTCGATCACATCGATCTCGCTGAAAAACGTGTTGCCGTGCGGGTCCTGGTCAGTCGGCTGGTTGCCGTGATTGAGGGGGTAAAGATCGAAGCGCTCGCCTGCGGCGTTGAAGCGGGTGGGCGCGGACTTCTCGAAGGCCTCGTTGAGGCGGCTGACAAAGCGCTCGCGGCCCATGGCCTGCACCAACCCTGGAACATCCTGCGGCACGAACCAGGTGTATTGCCATGCGTTGCCTTCGACAAAGCTGTCCCTGTGATACGGGTCGAACGGCGTCTGCCACTCACCATTGGCCTTGCGCGGCCGGGCCAAGCCGGTCTCCGCATCAAACTGGTTGCGCCAACTTTGCGAGCGCTTGAGGAAGGTCTCGGCCAAGTCCTTGCGGCCAAGTGCCAATGCCAACTGGGCCACACACCAGTCGTCGTAGGCATACTCATAGGTGTTAGAGCACCACGGGCCTTTCCAGTCGCCCGGCTGGGCGCCGTCCACCGCCACATAGCCGTGCTTCAGATAGTTGCCGAGGTTTTCATTGCCGGCCCAGCCGCCGCCGGGTTGCTTTTGCGGCGTTGTGGTCTGCATCTTGACGATGGCTTCAAGGATCTTCTCCCGATCGAGCCCCTTGAGTCCGGCCTGGCAGGCGGCCACCAACAAGGCGATCTCATGCTCGGCCACCATGATGCTGATGTATTCGAGGCCGGCCGGGCCTTTGGCCAGCCAGCCGTTCGTGTCATAGAGCGCCAATTGCGATTTCACCCAGCGTGCCGACCATTCCGGGGCCACGAGGTTCATCATCTGGAGCAGGAAATCCAACATCACCCGTGCCTGCTCGCTGGCCGGGAAGGTGTAACGCTGCAGCGACGCGCGGGTGGTTGCAGTCAGTTCGGCCTTGATGCCGGGGTCCTTCTGCTCCGGGCCGGCCAGCTTGATTCCAGTCTGCATCTTGTCATGTTACACATCATTGATGGTTAGCTATTGGTCGAGCGGCACGTTGGCCCAGGTCAGTGCGGCGATGCCGTTGGCACCGCGGATCAGACTGCCGGATTGTCCGTTCCAGTCCTTGCCGGAAAGGTAGGAAATCGCTTTGGCGGCGCATGGCGCGGCCAACTGGAGTGTGTTCGTGTTGCCATCGGCCTTGCCGCTGGTGATGGGCGCGGCGATCCCATCCAGGTAGATCATGGCTTTGCACTCATCCTTCCACTCCATCGCTTGGCCGAAATCCAGGGCGATTTCACGCTTGTCGGCACTGATGAACCAGGCGTGCCTGAGGTTGGGTGCGGTGATCGCCTGTTGCGGGACCAAGCCATAGTTGTCCTGCTCGACCAACGGCGTGATCAGGTGACCGATCTGGAAGATGTTCAAAATTGGACGGCGGAGGTTAAGGGATGAGAAGGGCGTGGCAGCCGTGGCTGCCGCGTCCCGCGGCAGGCCGTGCTGGCGGCGTCCCGCCGCCAGGGATCTAACGGCAATTCGCCAGGCGCTCCGAAATCCGGGATCCTGCAACTGCGCTCCAATGGCGCTGCGGCCGGAGGCGCGCAGCCACGGCCTGCGGCCGGAGGCACGCAGCCACGCTCCGCGATCCGCGATCTCTTCGGCCCGCCTCGTTGCGCTTTGACCTTCACGAAGATTTTGCCGTTGGCGGGCGGGTTGGTCACCGTAACCTCGACAGTTTGCGCATCACCACTCAGTTGATTCCGGTGATGGTCGGGGCCGCCGGTCGGCACCTGCGACCCAGTGTATCCGGAGAAGAACCAAAAACTCTGGAAAGTTGTCACGCGTCGTGTTGCAGGATGGGTAAGGATGGTTCAAGGGGTGACGGTCACCCGCAGGCGGGCGAACTTGGCGGCGTCCGGCGCCTGCGGAATGGTTAGGGTGATGGTCTCGAAGCCATCCGTCAGGCCGGCGCTGACCACGGCTTCGGGATCGGTGTCGACGACATAGACCTGCGGCTAGGCGTCGAGGGAGGTGCCGACCTCGATGGCGCTGAAGCGCATGCCGGAGCCGCCAATGGCGTATCCGAAGCGTGCGCCCCGGCCGCCGTGATTGTCGCTGAAGAACACCTCGAAGACGTAATCGGTGTTAGGTGTCAAATCCGTGAAGGTGTTGCCAATGATACCCGTCATCCCCCAATCCACATACCCTAAGTTAAGGGTGCTAATGGTGAAATCCGCGCCGCTATAGGAGCCCGCAGTGCCCGTCAAGCCGGACGAACCCTCCGGTCGGCGACTGTTCAAGACCGGACGGTTTGTTAGAGGCTGAAAGCCCCTAGGATAGGGGGCCAGACGGCTTTCGGGGGGTGCTCCACCACCCAGAATTTCCGGTTTGGATGATGTATGATGCTGACCGACTTCCGCAGGTGCGGTAAAGGCATAACTGGAGGTAGCGTAGCGACGCAGCGGCAAACCACCCACCACAAGAGCTGATGACCATGGTTGTAGTATCCCGTAACCGTTCTGTTAGCGCAGTCCCGCGACGTCAGGCCGGGCCCGGATTGCACTTCTGTGCGCGAGCCGCTAGCGCACGCCTTCGATGACGGTTCCGTCCGGCACCGGTTGCTCGAGTGTCAGCGCGATGACCGTGTAAAACGGGTCGCGCCCGGCGGCGGCCAGCGTGAGTTCGACGCCGGTGTCGGTTTGCTTGCAGGCAACCTCACTGCCATCGGTGAGCTTCTTGGCGGCGGTGATTTTCTGCGGCACCGCGCCGAGTGATAGCACGTCGCCCTGCCACTCCTTGGCGAACACATAGATCGTGTTGCCGCGGTGCGACGAGCCACCCCATTTGCCGTTGCGAAAGGGCCCGCCACGCGTGCCGTAGATCGCCGCGGCCCGCGGCTTGATCCAGTCCCCGACCTGCTTGAGCAATGCCACCTGCCGGCCTTCGATCTCGCCGCTCGGCATCGGGCCGAGATTGAGCAGGAGGTTGCCGCCACCGGTGACACAACTGACGAGAATATCGAAGGTTTGCTCAAACGAATACATTTTGCCGTTGGGTTGCCACGACCATTGGCCGCCGACCAGCGTCATGCACGACTCCCAACTGTGCTTGAGGTCCATGGTGCCGACCGCCTGTTCCGGCGTGCCGAAGTCGCCATCGGTCATCTTCTTGATTGCAGGGGTTGCGGGGCCCTTGTCCTCGGGCGTCTTGGGCCCGCAGAACCGTGCCGCGCGGTTGTTGACGATTAGTTCTGGCTGGAGCCGGTACATCATCGAGAACAACTCGTCAAACTTCCACAAGCCCCAGTTTTGCCCGCCGACGTGGTCGAACCACAGCAGATCCACCTTGCCGTAGTTGGTGAGCAACTCCTCAACCTGGCCGCGGTACCACTGGTCATATTTCACATTGTCTCCCACCAGGTAGTCGGGGTTATACCAATCGCGGGTGGAATAGTAGAGCCCGAGCCGCATGCCCGCCCGGTGGCAGGCGTCGGCAAACTGCTTGACAATGTCCTTGCCATAGGGCGTGGCCATGATGTCGTATTCGGTCAGCTTCGAATCATACATCGAAAACCCGTCATGATGTTTGCAGATGAGCACCATGTATTTCATGCCGGCCTCCTGGGCGATCTTGACCCACTCGTCGGCGTTGAATTTGACCGGGTTGAACTTCTCATAGAGATGGTCGTAGTTGTAATCGGGTTCGCTGGGCAGCATTTTGCCGTTGATGTCCCATGGCCGGTTGGCATAGCGGCTCCAACTCAACTCCTTGCCGGAAAGGGCGACCGGTCCCCAATGCAGGAACATGCCGAACTTCGCGTCATGGAACCATTGCATGCGTGCTTCACGCTGCTCCGGGGTTTCCTTGAGCTGCGGCACCTTGCTCAGGTCAACGGCATCCGCCGCACCTGCCGGCGTCGCACCTGGCATGCAAACCGCCATTGCCAGCAACATCGCCGCCACCAGATTCAGCGGCATTTTCATGGGTTTCTTCCTGCTCGGTTTCATCTGCGCGGAGTGTTGGACGCCCGCACCGCTCAAACAAGCACAAAATCAGGAAACCGGAATCCCGCAGTTCCACCAGGCACGCGCTGCCGGGACTCCCGCCCCGTTTGACCCGTCCGCCCCGTCCGACCCGTCCGACCCCGTCCGACCCCGTCCGACCCCGTCCGACCCCGTCCGACCCCGTCCGACGCGCCCCCCCGCCAAATCGCATTGACACCCGGCACCCGGCGCGGCACGCTCGGCGCCATGCACAAATCAAGCGCAAGTCGGGTTGTTGGAGTCCTGTTGGCCACCGCGTTGGGTTGCGCCGCCGAGGCGGACTGGGCGCGCTTCCGCGGCCCCGCTGGCAGCGGCATCGGCGTGGCCCCGGAGGTGCCGTCAAACCTAACGGAAAAGAACTTCCGCTGGAACACGGGGTTGCCGGGCAGCGGCCATGCCTCGCCGGTGCTGTGGGGCTCGCGCGTCTTCACCGCCTGCCAGGATCCGGCGGGCCAGCGCCGCTGCCTCACCTGCCTCGACGCGGATTCAGGCAAGATCCTCTGGACCACCTGGCTGCCCTGCGAAGAACAACGCATGCACAACGACAACAGCCTGGCCGCCGCCACCCCGGCCGTCGATGCCCAGGCGGTCTATATCGGCTGGGTCAGCGGCGATCGCGTCGAAGTGCTCGCGCTCGACCATGCCGGCAAGCAAGTCTGGCGTCGCGACCTCGGTGCCTTCAAGGCCACCCATGGCCCCGGCGCATCGGTGATGCTCGTCGATGACGTGCTGGTCGTCACCAACGACCAGGGCTCAGCCGATGCCGCCCTCCACGGCCTCGACCGCAAGACCGGCGCAACCCGCTGGCGCATCGCGCGGCGCAGTGGCCAGCCGTCGTATGCCACTCCCGCCTTGCGTCAGGGCAAGGATGGCCGCGAGGAACTCGTCGTCGCCAGTCCCGCCCACGGCCTAACTGGACTTGACCCGCAAACCGGCAAGCAACTCTGGGCCGTCGAGGACCTGCTCTCGCTCAACGTGGTCGCCTCACCGGTGCTTGGCGACGGACTGGTCCTGGCCACCGCCGGCCGTGGCGGCGACCGCGAGGGCGCCGTGGTGGCGATCGACGGCGACTCGGCCCGCCTGCTCTATCGTCCGGAGGCGAAAGTGCCCTATGTGCCGAGCCCCATCGTGATCGGCAGGCATGTCTATCTGTGGAATGACCAGGGCACCGTGAGCTGCCTCGAATTCAAAACCGGCAAACAGGCGTGGAGCCAGCAGGTCACGGGGCCGACCTATGCCTCGCCGGTGAGCGATGGCAAACGGATTTTCGGAATCAGCCGCAAAGGCGAGCTGGTGGTGCTCGCCGCCTCACCCGAATTCCGCGAACTGGGTCGCCTCAGCCTGCCGGAAGGCACCCACGCCACGCCGGCCATCGCCCACGGTAGCCTGTTCATCCGCACCTTCAACCGCTTGCTCCGGGTGGGTCCGTAATGCGGCGTGCGGCGATCCGAACCTGGGACGAATGGCGGGCTCAACCCGGCAAATTTGGCTGAAATCCCGGCTTGCCAGGGGCTGCCTGGGGTGCCAGAGTCTGCGGCATGCGAGCACTGATTCATGGATTGGCAGCGGCTTTGCTTCCGGCCCTAGGCCTGGTTGCAGCCGAGGAAAACACCGCGCCGGAGGCCAGCAACGCCCCCGCCGTCAAACCGATTGTCGCGGTCTATGACCTTGATGGGGTGCTTTCCGAGAGCGGGCAGGGCCAGCGCTCGCTGCTCGATCTTGAGCTTACGCCCTCGCGACCGCTCACCCAGTTTGATCTGACGCGGAGCCTCGGCCGGGCGCTGACGGATCCCGCCGTCAAGGCGGTGGTGCTCGACGCGGATGACGCCGAGTTGGATCTATCACAAATCCAGGAACTCCGCAGCCATCTGCTGGCACTGCGCGAGGCGGGCAAGGACGTCTGGATGTATAGCGAGCACCTGTCCAATGGCAGCGCCCTGCTCGGCAGCGCCGCCAATCACTTCACACTCATGCGGGAGGCGGATTGCGCATTCAATGGGATTTATGCGGAATCCATGTATTTCAAGGGCTTGCTCGACAAGGTGGGCATCCAGGCCGAGGTGATTCACCTTGGCGACTTCAAGAGTTTTGGTGAAACCTACTATCGCAGCGGTCCGAGTGATTTTGCCAGGCAGCAGGAGGAAACCCTCATCAACTCGATCTTCGAGCAACTCGTCACCGGCGTGGCCGCCGGGCGCAAGCTCTCGCCGGACCTCGTGCGGGCCTTGATCGATGATGGCGCCTTGACCGCCACAGAGGTGGTGGCGGCAGGACTCGCCGACGAGGTGCTGTCCCGCACGGATTTCGTGAAGAAGCTGCGCGACACCTATGGCAAGGAGGCCAAGTTCGACCGCAAGTATCAACTGCCCGATCTTGATGGACCGGAAATCAGCGGTTTGATGGATGTGTTCCAACTGATGTTCAACAAGTCCGCCTCCGCGAAGCCAAAGAAGGACTATGTGGCGGTGGTCGCCATGGACGGCGACATATCCGATGAATCCGTGGCCCCCGTGCGGACCCAGATCCTCAAGCTGGTCAAGGACGAGCGTGCCAAGGCCCTGGTGCTGCGGGTCAATTCGCCGGGTGGCTCGGCGCTGGCCAGCGAGGTGTTGTGGGAAGCGGCCGACGAGTGGAAGCAAACCAAGCGCCCGTTGATTGTTTCCATGGGCGGGGTGGCGGCCAGCGGTGGCTATTATGTTTCCAGCCCGGCCGATCGGATCTTCGCCGAGGCGGGCACCATCACCGGCTCCATCGGGGTGGTGGGCATGAAGTTCGTCGTCGGTGGGGCCATGGAAAAACTCGGCATCACCACCCACGCCATCCAGCGCGGGAAGAACGCCGGAGCCATGAGCATGACCCACGGTTATTCCAAGGAAGAGGCGGACACGCTGCGCAAGTCCATGACTGCCGTGTATGAAACCTTCAAGAAACGCGTCACCGATGGGCGCGGCAAGGCCCTGAAAGGGGATTTGGAAGCGCTCGCCGGTGGCCGGGTGTACTGCGGCAAGGAGGCCCTTGAATGCGGCCTGGTGGATGAAATCGGCGGCCTCCGCGAAGCGATCATTCATGCCAAGCGCGAGACCAAACTGCCGCGCTTGGAAGTCAAGCTCCTACCGGAACCCAAGAGCGCCCTCGAGGGCCTCTTCGCCAAGCCGGACAAGGACGACACCGAGATCATTCGTGCCGGTGCCACTCCCTCCGCAACCCTGCGCCTGCGCCAGATGCTGGCTAACACAAGTATCCTCGCTGCCCTGCCGAACTCGGCGCGGGTGGGCCTGGCCCGGCTGGCGGCACGCCTTGATGCGTTCAAGGGAACACCGATTCTATTGCTCGGACCGGAGCTTGATTTGCGCTGGTGAGGCCGCGTGACTGCCATGGCCCCTCACTGCTCACCACGGACTTCACAGAGGTCAGGGCGTGACCGCCGGGCACGCCCACTTGTCGCCAACGGCGTGAGATGAGCGGGAAATGGCGAGTGGGCGCAAGCGATCTCCCCGCACCCGCGAAGGCACCACGGCACAAACACTCCGGGGTGTGAACTGTGTTCGCGGCTGTGGCTTGTGCTGCGGATGGCGTGGCTGTGACCGGGTTTCCCTCACTGCGGGTTCGGAAGAATTTGACCGCGGATAACGCGGATAACGCGGATGGTGGAACTGCGTGCGGTTCGTTTGCTTCTGCGGTGGATGGCGGCGTGGCTTGACCGGGTTTCCCTCACTGCGGGTTCGGAAGAATTTGACCGCGGATAACGCGGATAACGCGGATGGTGGAACTGCGTGCGGTTTGCTTCCGCTGCGGATGCGTGGCAAGCGCCCTGCGCACTCTGCGTCTTGTTTTCATAATGGGACCGGCGGTTTCACTGGAAACCGGTGCATTCCTATGGGCAATTCCCCGCCTCGCAAGCGATTTCCCGCCATCGTTGTTTTTTCCAACGCGGATTTCATCCCTTCACTTCGAGCAAGGCGGTGGCGGCGCTCTGGGGATCGGAGCGCTGTTGGAGGGACTTGAGGATGGCGTCCGCCTGGCGGGGCACCTTGCCCTCGAAGACGGTCTTGCCATTGAGCAGCACCTTGAGCGGCTGGTCCAGATCAACCAGGCGGTCGTGGAGCCGCAGGATGAGCTGCGCGACCTCGGGCGCGTCGATGGTGATGACGTTGTTCTCGGCGCTGGCCCGAATGGTCAGGCCGCCCTTGGCGACGCCTGCGGGCAGGGCCAGCCAGTAGAAGCGGTCGTGCAGAGGGCCGGATTGGCACCAGACGACTTTCTTCGGCCACGGGTCGCGGGTGAGTTTGGCCATCCAGGGCACGGCCTCGGCATCCTTGCCATTCATCCAGTGACCGAGTCCCGGATAGATGTTGAGCCGGTGCGGGTAACCGCCGGGGTCCTGCTTGGCGAGTTCGTCGAGCTTGGCGCTCCATTCGGCGGCGATCTTGTTGCGCCTGTAGGCGGCATCCTCCGCGCCCGAGAAAATCGCGAAGGGCAGGTTGCGCAGACCGAGCGGCGGTGCATTGTTCGGGTGACCGGCCATCATCGAGGCTGCTGCAAAGCGGTCGGCCAGGCGCGGCGCGAGTTGATAGACCCCGTCCCCGCCCGCCGAATAGCCCATCAGATAGACCTTGTCCGGATTGACCCCGGCGAGCAGCACGCAGTCCTCGATCAGGCGATCGAAAAGACCGTCGATGTGGCCTTCGTGCCACAGGTTCCAATTGTTGGTCGGAGCACGCGGCGCGACGTACAGGCCCTCCGGCGGCTGATAGAGGCGGATCTGGTTCTGCCACTGCTGGTCGTTGACCTGGGCGGGCGCGCCGCCGCCGCCGTGCATCGAGATCCAGAGGCTGCGGCCGTCGGCTGGCGGAGCACCGTACACGCGGGTCAGGAGCCGCATGCTCTTATCGCCGATGGTGATGACATTGTCCTTCAATTCGGCGACCCGGGCCGGGGCCTGCTGGGTGCGCCAGTGGTCCCAGACGAGATCGAGGGCGGCGGCGGCCTCGGCTTTGGTTAGGGCGACAGGCGGGATGGGGGCCAGCGGTCCATCGCCGGGCTGGCACAACCACTTGCGCAAGGCGAGCATGCCCGGGCCGGCCTCCACCGGAGCGCCCTTCGACCAAGTCAGGTCAAGCGTGCTGTCGCCGGCATCCTTGGCTGGCAGGGGAAAATCGCGGGCCTGCTCGTCGCGCACCACGCGCAGGATGAAGGTGGTGTTGGGCTGGAGTTCGAGGGCCGGCATGTCATTGAGGTCGGTGGTGCCGGCTTTGGTGGTCACGGCTTGGAGGAACTTGCCGTCCTCGCCTAACAATTCAACCCGGACCGCCACGCGCTGTCCGGCGTCTTCCAGCACGCGCAGGTGGAGGGTGACGGCGGCAGGCTTCTTGTCGGCATTGGCGGCGTCGGGTGACTTGTTCTTGGCCCCGCCGGTGTAGCGCTCGGTGACATTGACGGCGGGGACGGAGTGGTCGGCGGGATTCCAGACTAACGGAAAATGCTCCTTGGTGGGGCCCCACATGTTGGCCCAGATCGCGTAAGTCGGGTCGTCGGCCACGGCCTGTGAAGCGTTGCCATTGAACCAGCCGCGGTCGAGGCCGGTGGGGTCGGGTTCGGCGGCCCCGGTGAAATGCCAGTCGCCGTCCCAGATCTCGACCCAGGTGTGGTTGCCGCTTTTGTTAGCCCAGAGCGCGGTACCGGCGACACGGGCGGGGATGCCCACGCTGCGACAGGCGTCGGCCAGAATGATCGAAAGCCCGGTGCAACTCGCCAGGCCTTGCTCGATGGATTCCTGCGGGCTTTGGTTGGCTCGCTTGCGCTTGGTGCTGTATTTGACGCTGATGAGCTTGAAGAACTTGCTGTTGAGCGCCTGCACGGCCTCGGTGGCGGTGTTGCAGTCCTTGACGATTTCGCCGCATTGCTCGTGGAACTTGGCACGCCACGGGTCGCGGGGCTCATCGAGCTGGGCGTAGGGCAGCACGCAGTCGAGAAACAACTCGTCGGACACCTGCTTGGACCACGGATACGCGGTGCGCGTCTGCAGCGCGAGGCGCAGGTTCTCCAGCAGGAACTCTTTTGTTAGGGAGCGCAGGTCGCGGGCGGGCATGCCGGCCACCAGAAAGGCGGCGGCCTTGGCACCAGGTTCGCCGAACTCCTTGGCGGCCTCCTCGGCGAAGGCGCGGATGGCCGGGGCGTTGTCGCCGGCGGCGGCAACGCGGGCGGGGTCAAGCTCGGCCGTGGCGGGCGAGGCGGTGGCGAGGAGCAGGAGCAGGAGGGTGGGCAAACGCATGCGGCTGAAACTGCCGGGAGCGCGGGGGAGGGTCAATCACAAATCGCGACATGACAATTCGCGGCCGGCCGGACATAGCCACAGCGGTGTGGCGCTGCGCTTCCCACCGCAGTCCACACCTGCACCTCCCATGCGCAAGCCAAAGTCTGGAGTGCGGTGGGAAGGGCGCAGCCCGCCACACCGTTGTGGCTAAACCGGGAGAGTTGCGGCGTTCCCATGAGGCGCAGTCCGTCTCGCGGGTGGTCACGCCTCCTGGTGACAAACCGGATGATGAGAAGGTTCCTGGTGTGTTATCAAAAAATTGCTTGAGCCTTGCCGGGGACGCTGATTCTCCGACCTCTTCCGCCAAGCGTCGCCCGCGTGATGATAAGGTTCCTGGTGTGTTATGATGATAAGGTTCCTGGTGTGTTATCAAAAAATTGCTTGAGCCCAACCCTGTCTCTAACTCATTCCGATGATTCCCTCCCCTCGGGTCCACCTGGGCCTCCCACAGGCATCACGGATGCTCCCATTTTACCGCCCGGCCCCCTGTCCGCGAGCTTTCCTTTGGAGGGGTTGCTCATGGCGCAGCC
>JAPLUI010000468.1 GCA_026397725.1 Verrucomicrobiota bacterium
CGTCCCGGACGAGAGGAGCCTCGCGCGAAGAAGCGCCGGCCGAAAAACTATCATCTGCTGACCAAGCCACGCCGCAAGATGATCATCCGAGGCCACCGGAACCGTCCCAAACCCGCCTTAAGTTAGCGCCATTCGGGTCAGCTCCACTGGTGGTTCCGCGCTTTGGGTGGGAGCCACTCCGATGAAAAGGCCATCTTCGGCGGAGTGCATGGAGATCCCGTTGCCAGCAGGGTCGTCATTCGTGTCTCCAACGTGCAAGGACAAACCAGCGAAATCAACACCCTCCCGCACAAGCGCGGAAGTCAAGCCAGCCCCAAGTGGGCCTTCAACCCGGGGAGCGCTTTCGATCTCCACGTCTCGCAACGTCTCGGAGGTCTCGACGGACGCCTTTCAAAGGAGTTCCACCGGACGGTGAAATGCTGGCTTCTGCTCGGGACTCTCGGGCTCCGCTCCACCCGCGCCTCCGGCAGCTTTGTTTGGCATGCTCTAACCGGCGACGCGGTTACCATGCCATCGTCCTTCCACGACTATGAAGCGAGTTGCGCGGAACTGGTGAAAGGCGCTCCTCTTCGCTTTGCCCTATTAAGAGAGGCATTCCCATCCGCGGACGCCGCTCGGCTGGCGGTATCCGACACATTGGGAGGGCGGGATGACCGCCAAGGCGAGGGCGATCTCGCACGCCTCCATCATCCCTTGGGTAAGGTCTTCCAAGGGCGCAAGACATCCCCCCTACGCTTCCGCATCGTCAGGCTTGATAGGGACTTCCACATCGCCGCCATATGGGACGACCGGACAAAGGTCACCGGCAATCAGCCAGGTGATTTGGCAGGAGTCATCGATCTTCTTGCCCAGCGCGGCAAGACAATCGGACGGATGATGAAAGCAGATCTTTGAGCTTTTCCTGCAACATAGCTCACAGGCAATCCTGATGCAATCACCGGATGCTCGATATCTATCAACACCGGATGACGCGTGTCTGGCGCTCACGTCGCGTGCTCCTTGTCAATGCTGCCCCCTATCGAACACGAACTGACTCACCCTCCGAGGCAAAGCGCTCCGGGCATGGCACCGCTGGTCACAGACCTCCGCTACAATCTTCGATCCTCGATCTTCTATCCGCTATCCGTCAAGCCTTCCTCAGGCTCCCCCCAATCGCCCGCTCTCTCATGATTACTGCCAACATGCACGAGGCCAAACGCCGCTTTTCCGCTCTGGTCAAAGCCGTCGCGGAAGATGGGGAAACGGTCGTCCTGTGCCGCCATGGCAAGCCGGATGCGGAAATCGTGCCGCTCACCCCACGCCAGCCCTTCCGCCGCAACCTGACGCCCGACCCCGCCCTGCGTCCCATCCTAGCCCCCGGCTACGACCCCACCGAACCGGCCTCGGAAGATGAATGGCCGGAGGAATGCCGCTGCAATCCACGATCCACAGTCCACGATCCTCGATCCCGCGTGTTGCCCCTGGAGACCCAACTTGACCACTCGTCTTGACCCTATTATCATTCGCCCGTGAAATCGCTCGTTGACTCCAAATTCAAAATGCCATGAATGCGCTGGTTTCGGATCCCATCAGGAATCTGGATAGACTCCACCTGCCGCCCTCGCGCCGCGATGCGCGCGAACAATTGGAACGCATGATTCACGCCCTGATCTCGGACTACGGCGCCGAAAAGATCATCGCTTTCGGCTCGATCGTCCATGGGGATGTGACCGAGCATAGTGATATTGATCTTTGTATCGTCCGCGATCATCCGCCCACCTGCACCCATCCCTCATTGGAAGCGGGAATGATCCTGAGCAAGCTCAAGACCACGCTTTCCAAAGACCTCCTGGTTCGCACCCCGCGGCAAATGAAAGAAGCCGAGGCGGCACCCTTCGGCGTCATGCAGGAAGTCATCCGCCACGGCATCACCCTCTATGAAAGGCAATCCACAGAATCCCGCGGATTGGCATAAGATCGCCGCGTTGGATTGGCGCCGCGCCAGCAGGGCACTCGCCGAAAACGATCTCTCCGCCTGCTGCCTATGGCTGCAACTGGCGGCGGAGAAGTCGCTCAAGGGGTGGCTGATCGGCAACGGTTGGTCACTTGTCAAAACCCATGACCTGGAACGCATGATCCATGAAGCCGCGACTTATGGCGAAAACCTTGGCTGGTGCATTCCCACCGCCGTCCGCCTCCGCCAGCTTTACTTCACAGAGCGTTACGTCGATGACTCACCGGACCCCGATCCCGATGCCGCGCAATGTCAGGCCATGCACCATGACATTCAGCGGCTTCTCGCCACCTTGAATCCCACCACCCCCTGATCACCGATTACTCCACCCCATGCCCCCTCTCCTCCTCGGCAACGCCTTCCCGCTCACGCTCATCCGCCGTCCGGTGCGCATCGAGCCGCGCCCGCCTGACGAATTGCGGTAGGTCTGGCGGCGCAAGGTTGCGTGTCTTGCGGGGGCCATGCCAAGCCCCCCCGACCTCCCCGGACCTCCGCGCCCTTGCGACAAGCCGCCAGATCGCCCAGATTCCGGCGCTTCCTTTGCCGCCCTTGCTTGCCGCAATTCCCCCGATTTCCCCACCGAAACCCCGGCTTGACACCCCGGCTGATGCACATACCCTAAGCCAGCCATGGCCCCCATGAGCGTCCGCACCACCGTTGCCTTTGATCCCGTCAGCGCCGCCCGGCTTGAGCGGCTGGCCAAGCGCTGGGGCGTGTCCAAGTCCGAGACCCTGCGGCGGGCCTTGGCAATGTCCGACAACACCCAGCCAGCCAAGGCCGGCAAGGCCCCGGAATTCACCGATATGACGCCGCTGCAAATCCTCGATTGGCTGGCGGTCAATCCGCAGGTTCCTCCCGGTTGGGGTGAGCGCCACCGTCGCAAACTTCGGGAGCTGCGCGAGGTGGACGCCAGGATCGAGGAGGAACGGGTGAACGAACAGGCCCGAACCAAAGTGGCGGAACCCAACCCACCATACTCCGCATGATCCATCTGGACACCAATCTGCTCATCGGCGCTGAGGACCCGTCCGACGCCCATCACCAAACAACCCGCCGGGTTCTGGCCCGTCCTGATTCCTTCGCCTGCTCCGCCGTCGCCTGGATGGAGTTTCTATCCTATCCGGGAGTTCCGCAGCCATTGCAGGAGGCGCTCAAGAGCTTGCTCGCCGGCGGCATCGTCCCCTTCGATGAAGCGACCGCCGCGCTCGCCGGGGCAATCTTTCACCTCACCGGCGCCCACCGCCGCACCCGCCTCGACACCATGATCGCCGCCACCGCCATCCACGCCGGCGCGGCACTCGCCCACCCGCTCTAACTCCGCCACCCCGGATTGGAGATTGAAGATCGTGGCTGGAATGAGCAGAGCATGGCCTTTCATCCACCATCCACCATTCCATTTCAACGTTTCAGCTTTTCAGCGTTTCAGCGTTTACCCCATGCGCCTCCTCGGCAACACCTTTCCGCTCACTCTCGTCCGCCGCCCGGTGCGCATCGAGCCGCGCCCGCTGGAGGACCTCCGACAGGCCATAGCCGCACGCGGCTGCGTTTCTTTCTAGGGTCATGCCAATACCCCCCCGACCTCCCCGGACCTCCGCGCCCTTGCGGCAAGCCGCCAGCCTGCGCAGATTCCGGCGCCTCCTCCGCTGCCCGTGCATGCCGCAATTTCCGCCGATTTGCCGCTTGCGCTGCCAACCGGAATTTGTTCGTTTGTTTGTGTTCGCCATAACTCGCCGCCTTTTCTTATGCCCGCACCCTCCTCCTTGCTGAAATTCCAAATCGGTCCGGTTCAGGACTTCATCGCCCAAGCCCGCTCCACCCGCGACTTGTGGAGCGGTTCGTATCTCCTGAGTTGGTTGGTCGCGGCGGGGATCCGCAAACTTGTTGCTGACGGCGGCACGCTGATCTTTCCCGTCTCCGGTGATCGCCAACCGCTGCTTCGTCTCGAATCCGCGAAGCAGGAGGCGGATCACTCAGGCCTGCTCACGCCCAATCTCCCCAACATCTTCGTCGCGGAAGTCCTTGCCGACCAAGCCGCAGGAATTGCCAGATCTGTCAAAAGCGTGATGGAAGAGGAATGGAAGTCCATCTCGGGAGCCTGTTACAAGGCGTTGGTCGGGCAGCGCATTCTCGAAGCCGCCCACGAAACGGCATTCAAGGACCAAGTCGAAACCTTTCTCTCCATTTCCTGGCAGATTTCAACAATTTCAGGCGACTACGCCGCCGCATCCGACCTCAACGGCAAGCACCTCGACGCCGTCCGGCAGACCCGTGATTTCCAGGCGCGGGTCATCGATCTTGCTGTTTCAGCGACTGAAAAGGACAGCTTGTCAACCAAGGATGTCGCTTTGGTCAGTGGCAGTGATACCCTGCGGAATTCCATCAAGGATCCAGACTACCGGAACTTGTTCAAGCACAACGACCACCTTTCCGCCATCACTCTCGTCAAGCGGGTTTGGCATCTGGCGTATTTGGTGCCGCAGGGGCTGCACGCGGATTCGACTCGCTTCAAGATCCGCTCCACCCGCGCCATCGCCGCACGCACAGACAAACTCGACGACGAGGAAAACACCGACACCGCCAAAGGAGAAAAATACCTTGCGGCCATCGCCTTCGATGGTGACTCCATTGGCGAATGGGTCAATGGTGATAAACTATCAGACAGATCCGACCTCCGCCAACATCACACCGCTTTCAGTGCCGCGCTCTCTGCCTTTGCGCTTGGTAAAGTTCGCGCCATTGTCGATCAACACGAGGGCTTCCTCATCTACGCCGGCGGGGATGATGTCGTCGCTCTTGTCCCTGCTGATGTAGCGCTTGGATGTGCGGCGTTCCTCCGCGATGCCTTTGTGGATGCATCCAAGGCCATCAAGGACAAGAACGGCAAATCCCCCGATGCCTCCGCAGGCATCGCCATCGCTCATTTCAAATCCCCCCTGCAGGATCTCATCCGCGCCGCCCAAGCAGCGGAAAAACGGGCCAAGAACGAGGTCGGCCGTCCGGCGTTTTCCATCAGCCTGATGAAGCGTTCGGGGGAAATCTCCCACTGGGGAGCGCAGTGGCGAACCGATGCCATCATCTTCCACGACAAGATTTTCAGCGCCATGAAAAACGGATCTCTCAGCGCGAGATTTCCCCACCGAGTTTGCCAACTCCTGGAACCCTACCTCACCGTGCGCACCGGCATTGCCGAGCAAGCGGACGTGGCGGGTTTTCTGGCCCATGAGATTATCGAAAAGGAGGTTCTCCACGCCGCCACCCGCCAAGGTTCCATGGCCATCGCCGATTCTCTCAAGGAGCCTCTCCGAGCCTTTCTCGAAAATCTCCGCGACCATCGCACAAAGCAGGAAAGCGCGGGCAAAACCTTCAAACAATCCGTCCACCAGCTTCAACTCACCGCGGTCATCGGCCTCTGCACCACCCTCGCCTTCACTTTCCGCAACCTCCCTGAAACTCCCATGGCCGAAAGGCAAACCCTATGAACGCATTCCTCCTCGCCCCCACTGACATCCTGTTCTTCCGCGACGGACGCCCCATGTCCGGTTCTCTGTCCGGTCATGGTGCCGCATGGCCGCTGCCAACCGTCACCAATGCCGCATTTCACGCCGCGCTTTGGAGAGCGAAGTTTGCGGATGTCCACCCTCACGATCAAATCCGGTTGCAGGACCATAAGCGGGAACGCATTAGAAAAGACGACCGCAAATTCGGCTCACTCCTCACTGCGGGTCCTTTTCCTGTCAGCCCACAAGGAGCTTGGTTCTTTCCTCGCCCTCTTGACGCCGGAGTCAACTCATTCCCGGTCGCTACCTTTCTGCCCCTGGCCAGGGACCTCATTTCTGGGAACTCCAGTCTGCCGACCCTGCTGAAATACCCCGTCACCAATACCAAAGACGCCTCCAAAGACCTTATCGCCCCATGGTGGAATACCGCCGCTTGGCGAACCTACCTCGGCACCGTAGCGACCGATTCCCCGCCCACTTTAGGCTTCAAATCCGACTCTGACTTCTGCGACGCCGAGTCCTCCTTCGGCATCGGCCTCGACGACGCCACGGACGCCCAGGACGGCGAGCGCTTCTACTCCGCCCACTACTTGCGCCTCCGCGAAGGTTGGAAGCTCGGTCTTCTTGCCTCCGCTCATGACAAGATCAACGGCAATCAGGAAAACACCCGCGATCTTCTCGAATCCCTCTTTCCAAACAGCGGAACCAAAACCCCCGTCATTGTCGGCGGCCAGCAACGCCTTTGCTCCGTCCAACGCCGCGCCATCGAAGCTTGTTCTGATTTTCCGTTGGGAAAATCATGCGGCTTCAAAGACCAAGCCACTGGCAAACACCTCGTCAAGTGGGTGCTGCTTACTCCCGCCATTTTCCCCGCAATCAACACCCACACCGGTGGTTGGCTGCCCTCATGGATCAACATGAGCGGGGAAGTCCAACTCCTCGATGGTCCCGGGAAAAACTTCGCGGCACGCCACAAAGGCAAAGCTGGATCCCGCATCCCCGCCACCTTGGTCGCCGCCGTGGTGGGCAAACCCATCCCCGTCACCGGCTACGCCCTTGATAACGGCCTTGAAGACCGCAAACCCGGCCCCAAACACACTCATCTCGCCGTCCCCGCCGGCTCCGTCTATTACTTCGAGTGTGCAGAGGGACCGCCTAGCGACCCGGAGTTACACGCCCGTGCCCTCGCCGCCGCCCTCAACTGGCATGGCTCCGCCCAATCTGAAATTTCAAATTTCAAATCTCAAATTCAAAACCGCCGCTCCACACTAATGGGCGAAAAAGGCTTCGGCCTCGGCGTCTGCGGGACTTGGAACTTTAGCTGTCAAGACATTTCCGGACCTCCCCGTGCCTGACAACCCGCCTCCCGCAATCCATAATCTCCAATCCGCCATCCTATATGCTCCATCCTATGAAACAACATCCCATCTTCATCTTCGCCCGCACGCCGCTCCACATCGGAGCCGGATCCAGTGTTGGCGCCATCGATCTACCCGTCCAGCGCGAACGCCATACCGGGTTTCCCATCATCCCGGCTTCGTCGCTGAAAGGCTCCTTTGCCGACCAATGGCCCACGCCACTTCGCAACGAGAAAGACGAAATCGTGCGCGTCGTGGAAAAAAACAAGGCACAGGATCCAACAGTCTCCGAAGAAATCACGATCCTAACCAAAAAAGTGGAACAGGACAGCAAGAAAGAAAACATCGAGTATCTCGCCCACCAATCCGCGTGGCTCTTCGGCTCCGACAACACCGACCTCGCTTTCGCCGGCTCTCTCATCTTTTCCGAAGCCCGTGTCCTGGCCTTTCCCATCCGGTCCGCCCGCGGCTCCTACGCCTGGATCACTTGCCCACTAATGCTCCAACGCGCGGCGCGGGACGGGGTATTCACCGGCACCGCTCTTGCCGAAATCAACAAGCTCAAGGAACCACCCGACACTGCGACGCAGGGTTTCGCCATTTTCAAACCCGACCCTCTGGGCCTCGGAGCGGAAAAGAAGCAGATCGTGCTTGAAGAATACTGCTTCGATCATTTCCAAGGCGCGTCCGATGAAATCGCCAAAGCTCTCGCCGCGCTCGTTTCAGATACACTCTTCGCCACCATCACCGGGCGTCTCGTCATCCTCTCCAACGGCATGATGTCCCACTTCGTCACCACCTGTTGCGAGGTAGCCCAGCACGTCCGCATCTCCGACGAAACCGGCACCGCCGAGGAAGGCGGCCTCTTCAATCAGGAAAACGTCCCGGCGGATACGCTCTTCTACTCCGTGCTCAGCGCCACCAACAGCCGCGTGCCCGGCGAGAACTTCAAAGACGATCCCAAAACCAAACCCGGCACCAAAGCACTCGCCACCTTCAAGGCCAAAGTGGACACCGTGAAAGTCTTTCAATTCGGCGGCGATGCCACCACTGGCCTTGGCTTCTGCACCGTGGCGGCGGTTTAAAACCGCCATGCCCAACCCTTACCACTCCGAACCTGCCATGCAAAACCTCGATCAAATCCGCGCCGCCAAAGCCTTTCCGGCTGCTGAGAACACCAGCAAACAAGCGGTCTCCAAACTACCCGCGATCATCATGACAAATGGCCTCCTTGCCGCCATCGCCTTTGCTGACGAACGCAAGGACGGCGGTGCGCCCAAAAGGGAAAAGATGCAGCACGCAATGGATGCCGTGGCAGACCATCTCTCCTGCATTGTCGAAGGAATCACACTTCCACCCGACGCAAAAACAGGTTCCGAACTGCTCAGGGCCCTAACCACCGGAAACGCGAATTCCCTGCTTTTGCAACGTGCCACCACCGAGGCTCTCGCATTTCTCTCCTTCCTAAAGCGGTTTACCACCAAAGACGAAATTTGATCATGCCTATTCTCCTCACGCCCCACACCCGCGCCGCACTTGGCGACGGGTTGAAACACTGCGAAAGCAGGTCTTTGTTCAAGGATAAATTCGTGTTCGTTGACGACCGGTTTGACGAGGACAAACAGGTGGCAATCGACCTTTATCTGTCCGGCGGCAGAGCCGACATCCGTTCGCTTCGAGAAAGGCCGCAGCGTGGTTGGACAGCTATAAGACAAAGGGAACAAAATAAAGAACAAACCGCGCTTCAAGAAAACCGCCCGTTCAACCGCGATAATCTTAACAAGGCTACTGCCGCTTTGGAGGCGACCGAAGGGTTTCTCTCTCCAGATGTTCGCATTCCTCAACCTGTTAGTTCCGAGCGAACGTGGCTTCATCATTTGCCTGATGGCGTTAAGGCCGTTTTTACGCTCGCCTCCGCATCCCGACTTATTGTTGGCATGGCAAACGGTGTCCTTGAGAACGCTGGGTGCATGCTTCACCATCGCTACGGCTTTCCCATAATTCCGGGCAGCGCCCTCAAGGGAATCGCTCGCGATGCCGCCGCAATTCTTGGCATCTCTTCGGAGCAAATCCGGAGGATCTTTGGGAATGATGTAGGCGACTCCGCCGAATGCCAAGGCATTGTGGCTTTCCTAGACGCTTGGGCATCACCGAAACCCGGCCAATTCGACTTGGAACTCGAGGTCCTCACTCCGCACTATCAGAACTACTACAATGTCGCGGGAAATCGCGAAGCATACGATACCGAGCCCCCTATTCCGAGCGTCTTCCCAGCCGTCTCTTCGGGAATTAGTTTCGAATTCGCCATGATCCTGCGCAAGAGTACAAGAGGGGAAATTCTCGGAGATGAAGTTCTAGGAATCGCAACCGTTTGCTTGAAGCATGCGCTTCTTCACCTCGGCGTTGGAGCGAAGACGGCGGTTGGCTACGGACGATTCGAAGTAGAGGCTGACGAACGACCCCATATCCATGTGAGCGAGGATCTCTTCCCCAAACCAATAATCAGTCTGTCCGATCAGTTACGTGCCGACTGGAAAGGAAAATCGGAGAACACTTTTCATTTGAAACGGCTAATCCGCGCTCTTGCGGAAATTGAAGATGATGCGGAACTTGCCATGTTGTTTGATGAACTGATGCCTGCAAACCATCTGGCGAACTTTTACAGTGTCACCCGCTATTGGGCCGCCTTCCTACGTGAGGGAGGCAAGAGTCTTCTTGAACGCATGCACCGCACCCTTCCTCGACAATGAACCACCAATTTTCGACACATGCCCAATCTTTTGAGGTTTTGACACCTTGTTTTTGTGCAGGCGCAAGCAAGGATAGGCCCGAAATGCGTGTATCCTCCATTCGCGGTCAGCTTCGATGGTGGTCGCGCCTGCTGCTCGGGCCAGGCGCACCCGAATACCAATTGTTTGGTGGAATTGCTGGCGACCATTACGGGTATGACGAAAAGGCCGTTGCAAGCCGCTTTCGCTTTGCGATCCAGGTGCTTCCGGGAAATCCAGAATCGTCAGATGAATACTTGGTTCCCCACAAGAGGCCGCAACCAGGATTCCTGAGCAAAAGCCTGCCAGAGGGAAGCCGTTACACCCTTATTTGGAGTCATCAGGCCCACCCTGAATTTGTTGGTAAGCCAGACGACCAGGTTGCGGGCCAGACACGGGTGGAGCAACTCGAACGAGTTATCAAGACTTGGCTATTGTTGGGCACGATTGGACGCAGAGCGACCAGGGCGATGGGTTCTGTCTGGCCGCTCGGCTTTCAGCCAACCGTGGATCAGTTTAACGCCATCATTTTCAGTCTTGACTTGCCAGCGGAAGTTTGGGTCTCAGTCCTCAATGTGGCAGAGCCATCTCCAAGCCAGACTGATCTAACCTTGATCGCCGGGAAAACCGTTCATGGCTTGAAATTTTATCGGATCTTCAACGATGGGACGTATCAGGGAGTTCACGGCAACCCATTCGGTTTCGTTGATGGCAAAGATCGCAAAGCCTCGGCACTCCGATTCAAGGTAGGACACTTTATCGACGGATACCGCCTCATCGCAATTTGGGACAATCGCAACAGCCGTGGTGGGAACAAGTCTGCGGCACTCGACGCCCTCAGGATTCATGGCAATGGGGAGCAACTTGCCGGTTGGCTGGATGCGGCTGGATTCCTAACTGGCAGAATCCCTGCACCCGACCATCTATCTGATTCGTCCGACCCGGTAGTCGCGCTTCTCGCCCAGCCCTTCAAATTCCCATCCATCCAGCGATACAGGGACCAAGTAAGGGTTTGGCAAACTGAAAAGAAGGTGGATTTTATCTCTCGCTTTGTAGAGCTAACCAAAGAGCCGAAATATGGTGGGCTGCGAGAGCAGCCCTGGTATCCCAAACCGCCCCTGTAATTGCACTTTCCCGAACCACGGATGTTCTCCGCAACCACGTGAAAGAGTGCGGCGGTCATAGACTCGCCGCTACAATCATCCATCCGCCAACCTTCTCATCGCCACCACCTTGTTCCATCACATCACATTCTCCAGCATACGACCGCCGACTTCCAGACATTCATCCCCCACGGGCTCAAGCCGCGCACGGACAAAGAGCCTGAACGCGCCACGGCCGGATCGAAGGTCCCGGATGGTGGATGGAAGAACAGGAACCGCCAAGTTGTGCCATTCCAAGCCAAGGAAAGCAAAATGACACCGCCTCGCACGCTATTAATCATCTCCAGCCGGCAGGTCTGGCCAGCCATCATCGCGGTTTCGCACTTCCGGCCGGAACGGGTCGTTCTTCTTCACACCTCCCATGAGTTACTTTCTCTCCAACCGAGTCGCCGCCTGCGAGATTTCCTCCATGGTTCGGAATTGGTTGCACCGGGTGCCTGTGTCCTCCACGAGATCCCGGACGATGATTTCAACGGAATCCAAACTTCACTCGATCAGCTTCCAGATGAGTTGAAACGGGCTTCCGCCCTTGGCTTCAATGCCGGAAGCAAGCTCATGGCCGCCGCCGCCTTCGATTGGGCAAAGCGCGAGAAACTCCAAGCCTTCTACCTTGAGTGGGATGACGAACTCCAACGCTTCGATTTCGCGTCCGGAGGCGTCCTGACGGCCCGTGCACATCCGGATCTCCATCGTTGCGATCATTTGGATCCCCTCTCGTTGATCCGCTGCCAGGCGGGTGTCTCCCTAGTCTCCCGGAGTTGTGAAATACTCTCGCCTAGAACCAATGGGTTTCTCGATCTCGCTCCCGCAGATTTTGACAAGAAGCTCTTTCGGACGATGGCTGTTAATCCAAGCGATTGGCTTGATTCCAAAAACGCTGCGGGCACTAGAGCCCGGCAGAAGGGCGATCCTCTTGAATACGCGACGGTCATCGCCGCCCTGCGAGCCGGAGTCAGGCAAGTTGCCCGCGGGGTACGGCTGTCGATCGCCTTGCCGGATTCCGCAGGCTCCCAGTTGCACGCCGAACTTGACGTGGTATTCACTTACCGCGGCCGTCTCTGGGTGATCGAAGTGAAGGACCGCAAGGAAGTCGAGGGAGCCCGCGCTCTGATCAAGGAGAAAATTGTCGCCGCATGGGAGGTGGGTGGAGATCTCGGCAGATTCGTTTATGTTTCCCGGACCGTCCCCGGGCCGGACTTGCTTGCCTTTGCCAAATCACTTGGCGTGGCCATTGTCCCCAAAGGCAATCTCAGAAACGGGATGAGTCAACTTCTCAAGGAACAGCCGCGTCCCCACCTGCCATGACTCCCCCCGATCTATTCCCAAAATCACCTCCACACTCCATGTCCCCCGTCCTCCTCGGCAATACTTTTCCTCTCACCCTCATCCGCCGGCCGGTGAGGATCGAGCCACGTCCGCTTGACGAACTCCGGCAGGCGGTGGCCGCGCAAGGTTGCGTATCCTTCTGGGGACACACGAATACCCTGCAAGCCGCCAGGGAAATGTTGGGCTTTGATCCCACGCCTACTACCGAGCGACCTGCACTCACGCTCAATGGCGACCTGCTGCCGAGCTTGAATGGCATGGTGTTTGACGAAGTTTGGGTTCTGTCACCAACCTATCAAACTGGCTATCGCCCCAAACCCGATCAAGCCACCCCGCCCGAGTTGATCTTGAATTGGCAGGTTTTGCGGGTGGCGTTTGACTGCGCCCATTTCACTATCCCATCCCCATGAATACCCCACCCATCAAAACCACAACTTCATTCCCCCCCGCAGGCAAATCTGTCAGGATTAGGTTTCCTTGGAAATTTGTCTTGTTCGCTCTTGCCACCCAGGTCGCCTGCCACGCTTTCGGAATGGAGACATGGAAGCTCGCCCGCGAGCTGCTACGTGCCCCGGTGGGGCTGTTGCTTCTGATCGGTTTGGCAGCCATGTTGGTATGCGCGGCATTCGTGGTCAGGCAGCCCTACGTCGGACTGAAGAGGCATTGGATGTTGGCTTGGCTTGCGATCCTGGGCAGCGCGTGGATGACCACGAGCACGCACGAGATGGTGCATAACTGGGGATGGGGTTTGCTGGCGGTTGCCGTGGTCGCCATTTTGCTGCTCAAGAGGCCTGCGGAGGAGTGGCTGGAAGATCTGCGTCATTTTGAGAATGTCGCTCCGCCACCCGAGGAAGCGACTACGGAGTCGAGTCAGCTTCCCCGGTTGATAGTCCTGCTGTTGTCAGTTCCAAATGCGACGTTGCCAATCGAGATTGCGGGTTCCGGGCCTGTTGACATATTTGCTGGACCAAGGAAAGATCGGAAATTGACATTGAACCGCGTGAGTTTGGATGATGATGTGCTGGCCTTGGAAAAACTCAAGGAGGAGAGTGGGGAGGGGAAGAAAGATGGCACATTCTTCAATTGGCAGCAGCAACTTCGGGCGTTGCGCTCACCTGGATTTGCAAATGTGGCTGAGGTGGTGTTTGTCGGGTCCAAACAGAAAGTCGACTACTGCGCACAGGCCAAGCAGTTCTTCAAACCATACCTTCCCAATGCCAGCATTAGTAGTATTGCGATTGAACAATTCGCGGATTATAATTCGGTTCAGAATACGTTGATGGAATTGATCAGGGTAAGGAAAGTAGAGCCGGGCAAGGTTGTTATTGATTTCACGGGTGGTTTCGCGGCATCCAGCGTCGCGGCCGCTTTGTTCACTGTCCGGGGGGGAACCCGCATCCAATGGGTGCCCACGCCGTCGCAGCAGGGACAATATGATCCCGATGTTCTCAACAAGATGCCATTTTTGTATGATATCCGGCAGCTCATCGAGCCGGTGTCAATTGGATGAATTCCGTCATTACCCCCATGAACACCACCCTCATCGCCGTGTCCGGGATGTCGCCGCCATCATCGTCAAGGCGCTCTGGAGCTTGTCGCAAGAGCACCCCGGTGGTTCCCGTTCACTCTCGCAATCCAAATTGACCACGCCCATGCCAAGCAAGCCCCGTTTCGCAAGACCCCTGACCACTGCCAAGGAAGAGGTGGATGGCAATTCCTCGCGGACGATCCTGATTGCCGTCACCGGACTCTCGCCTGCGGTTCTTACCGAAACGGTATGGGCGCTGGCCAAGGACAAGGCCCAGCCAATCATTCCGGACACAATCATCGTTCTCACCACGTTGACGGGGGAACAGCGGTTGAAGGAACAACTCTTTGGCACTGACAATTTGTGGCTGGAAGTTCGCAAACAAATCCTGGGAAGAGGACATGCAGACGATCCGCGACTCGACTTCGCCACCACACCCGACCGTCTTCGTGTCTTCACCCGCCGCCGCGCTGGTGTTCGGGTGTCCCTCGATCGGATGGACACCCTTGAAGAAACAGAGGCAGTGGGCGATTGTCTCGTTGAGGAGTTGTGGAATTGGATTGGCCGCCCTGACACGCGCGTGCTCGCCAGCATTTCAGGTGGATTCAAAACCATGAGCGCCCTGCTTTACGCAGCCATGACTGTGTTGGGCCATCCCGCCGACCGCATCCTCCATGTGCTCGTCAAAGAGCCTTATGACGGGGGCACCGATCCGCTGTTTTTCTGGCCCCGGCAACCACGGCAGAAACTCATGACAACACGCGCCTCATCGGTCGGTCCCAAAGGCACGGAACTCAACGCCGTCGATGCGGCCCCCATACTCACAGACGTTCAGTTTCCCGCCTTGCGGCAGTTGTTCGGCGATTACGGATTCAAGGAGGCTCCAACCTTTGGCAACCTCGTGGCCCGTTGCCGGGCAGCCGTAGATAACATCCCGACCCCAGCAGTGGAGAGGCTATGTTTGGTGCGCGCCAACCTCACACTTCAAGTCAATGGCGAAACCGTGGACGTCTCCAAAGGGCATTTCTACATGCTGCTCTTCCTCGCAGAGTGCGCGAGCGAGCGCACCCAGTTCGAGCGGGCTGACGACTGCAATCAAGCATACTGTGAGTTTCTTTTGCACGAACATCGCTCGGCACCAGCGCCGCACCGTGCATTCATCAAGGAGCGACTTGATGTCGTCACCAAGGAGGTGAAGGCCAATGATGCAGGCGGCGGACGCTTCACGAAAACACTCTCCGCCCTCAGGACTGCCCTTGCTCAACGTGGCGGTATTCATGGCAAGGCACTCGCCAAGTATCTCCCAGCAGGCAAGAGCTGCCTCACGTTAAGCGCAGACAGCATCAGCATCGAGTAGTTGAAGGCGCTTGGCCGCTGTGCTCGCAAATGAGTTATCATTGCGACCTATGCGGATGTCCGCAGGGATGATTGGGGCAGGTATTCTGTCATCGTTCCGCCATGCCGAACGCAAGCGACAATCCCGCCCTCCCCGAAGCCGTCAACTATCATCTCAACAAAAACAGCAAACTTACAATTGCAAGGGTTGCTATGCGGTCTTCAATGATTCCCCCCGTCCGCGGCGTCATGTCGCCTGGGGATCGCATGTTCGCTTTGACCGATGCCAAATCGACCGTGATCGATTCATCGCCCGTGGCGGCAACTACGACTTCGAACCGGAGTCACCGATGGACACATCCCCGGATGTCCTGAACCGCGACAACCCGGACAAAGTTGCCTAGATTCCCAACGCCATGCAACGCAAGCGCCTCCACATCACCGCCCTCTCATTGGAGAATTCCTCGAGAGTATGCAGAGACGGTCGCGGAATCGTCCGACATCCCCGGACATCCAATGATTTTTGAGCCCCGTTCGTATGGCATATAATCCAGCCATGAAAAACGTCACCCCCCGTCACCTTTCCGGTCCGCACCGCGCCATCCGGGCTCTTTTCCTCCTGCTTGGGCTGGTTTTCACCGCATGGGAAATCCGTCTTGTGTGGCGGCAACTCAGGGCCGCCATCCGCACTAGCATCAACCGTCACTGAGCACACCACCATGAATCACAACCTCATACCCGCAACGCCGATGAACGCCTCCCGTCTTTCCTCCCTGGCCGGAAACTCCCTCAAGGTTCTTGCCGTCGTTTTCATTCTTGGCCTGGTCCTTTACCTCCTCCTGGTCGTCTGGCTGCATCATGATCTCGCCCGCCACGCGGTCAGCATCTCCCAAGCGGTCGGCGCTCCCGCCGAGGCCGAACGCATTCTCAACGGGTTCCTCTCCTGGCTGCTGGCCTGCGCCCTGATTCCCGCCATTGTCCGCCTCGTCGCGGAGAGTCTCAACCCGTTCCGGTCAGGCAGCACTGTCGTCGGCAAGATCGCCCTCCTCATGGCCATTGCGATTGCGTCCGCCTTGTTACCTCACACTCTGCGGGTCGTTCGCGGAGTCGATGCCCAGGGCTTGCCATGCGTCATGCAGCCGTCCGATCCGGTGGCGGCCCAGTGGTTCAATCCCGACGGCAAGGCGACCTTGTTCTGGTCCAAGGAAGACGATGGAACCCTGCGTTTCTGGTCGCGTCCCGGGATGACTCCGGACACGGGAGTGCCTAGCACCGCTGTGACACCGGCCATGCGCAAGGACTGGGAAGCGCAGAAAAAGGCCAAGGACGAGGCGCAGCGCGAACAATCGCGCCTGGAGCAGGAACAACAGCGTGCCGAGCAGAACGAGCGCGAGCGGGTCGCCGGCATCGAGCGCACCCAGCGCCAGCAGCGCGAGGATCAGGCGCGGCGGGACCAGCAGGAGGCGGGGGCCAACCGTCTGCGCATGGACAAGGACCGGGTCGAGGCGGAATTGCTGGCGGCCCGCGCCGCCGTGCGGCAAGCGCAGACCACAGAGCGGACGACCACAGCCAAAGCCGAGAAGGCGCAGGCGCTCAAGGTCCAGCCGCAACGCAGCGCCCGGCAAGCCACTGTTACCAGCACCCCGAAGAGCCAGCGCCAGGCAGCGCCGTGGCAGGTCTATCAAATAATTCCCGGCAAGTATCTCGAACTCAGGCTTGCCGCGGATGAGGTCGAACTTAAAACGGACCGCTATCTGGAACTCGAACGGCCCGGTGGTTTGTGGCTCAGTGTGCAAGGTGGAGTCACCCCGGTGAACAACCGTTTTCACAGCATGCGACTGCATTGCCGGACCCCGTTCCCCCATAACATCTATATCCGCACTGCCAACCATTGAGACCATGAGAACGCTGACCCTCGATACGATTCTGGCCCCCGCTTCCATCCGGAGCGCGTGGGACAAGGTAAGGAACAACCGCGGTGCCGCCGGCGAGGATGCCGTCACCATTGGTGAGTTGGAAGGACACTTCGACCACCATTGGCACGGTGTGGAACGGGCCATCCGGGCCGGTTGCTATAGTCCCGCTCCCTTGCGGCCGGTTGCCATTCCCAAGCCCAGCGGCGGCACGCGCAAGCTGGCCATTCCATCGGTGATGGACCGCATCATCCAACAGGCGATTGCCGCCGCCATGTCGGAGCGTTGGGAACCCGCGTTTCCCGAATGTTCCTTTGCCTATCGTCCCGGCCTGGGTGCCGGCCAGGCCTTGAACTTCGCGATGACCGCCGCTGGTGACTACGCTGATCCCATCGCCCTGCGCTTCGACATCAAGGACTTTTTCGACACGGTCCCTCATACGCTGTGTTCCGGGGCGCTCGCCGCGACTCCGTGCAACGCCGATCTGACGAAACTCACCATGCTTGCCGTTGCCGCGCCGCTGGCGTCGGCGCTTGGTCCGTCACCGCGCAGTTGTGGGATACCCCAAGGCAGTCCGCTCTCTCCCGTGATGGCAAACATCATCCTGCTCCCATTCGATAGGCAACTGCTCACCTTGCCGGGACACTACCTCCGCTATGCGGATGACATGATGGTGCTCTGCCACGATCAAGCCGCCGCCGCCGCCCTGCTGGCCAGGGCTGAAGCTGAACTCGCCGCGCTGGGGCTGCGCATCAACGGGGGAAAAACCTCCATCCTGCCGCTTGAGCAGGCCTCCTTTCTCGGCTGCGGCTTCCAATTCCGGCATGGCCGCTGGGTGAGAAAGCTGCCGGCAGCCACGTTGCTAGCCTGTCGCCAACATCTCATGCGGCTGGCCGATTCGGCCAAGCCCACCGCCTGTCTCGAACAATTCCTTGCCCAGTGGTCGGCCTACTTCCTGCCGCTTCCCGACGACCGGACGCGTCACGGCGAATTCATCAGGGAAATGCGGGAGCTATTCCATCTCGGAGGTCCTTCAGCCGCGTCGCAGGATCACGCTCACAGTCCGCCGCAGGCAAATCGTCCCCCGCCCGGCTTTCACTACGATGGTTCCCATTCGTCGGAATACAGCCAATGGGGCAAGGCCGCCTGGGCCGGCCGTTTTTTCCTCCGGCGCATCCGCTTCGGCCTCACCTTCCGGCGCCGGGGTTTCCTCCCGGTTCCCAGCGGGTTGCGCGTCACCATCATGGGGCATCAATTCCATTTCCGCCTCTGATCATGATCGTCACCGTCCAGGCCGCGTCTTCCAAGGTGAGACTCTCACGGCACAGCATTCGCATCCTCTCACCCGATGGCACCACCACCCGGGTGCCACTGGCGGACATCGACCGGCTCATTCTCGGCTCGCGGGTATCCATCACGCCTTGCGGGCTTGCCGCGTTGCTTGGCAAGTCCATTCCCGTCGCCATCGTAACCCAATCCGGCCAGCACCTGGGTTCCTTCGAGCCGCCCTCGCCGCCGCGCGGACTCACCCGTCGGCTGCTCTATCAGGCGACGGCGGATGAGCAATTCGTGCGTGCAACCGTCGCGAAAATCGTCAGCGCCAAGATCACGAATGCCCGCCGCGCCCTGCAACGCCTCAACTCCCGCCGCCCGGCCTTTGACAAGCACATCCTGTCCCAGTTCTCCCATCTGCTCCACCAAGTGGAAAACGCCGATGGCATTGAGACCCTGCGCGGCATCGAAGGCGCGGCGGCGGCCCGCTATTTCGCCCTCTGGAACCTGTTCTTCCCGGCGGGATTCCCCTTCGAAAAGCGCTCCACGCGCCCGCCGCTCAATCCGGTCAACGCCGTGTTATCCTATGTTGCCACCCTTGTCTATGGGGAAATTCTGTCAGCTTGCCAGTCCCGCGGGTTGGATCCCGCGCCCGGCTGCCTCCATGTGACCACCGATGACCGTTTCTCCCTGCCGCTCGATCTGATGGAGCCGTTCCGCCCCGCCTTGATCGAGCCGCTGACCCTCCGCCTGTTTTCGCTCGGGATCCTTGGTCGCCAGCACTTCCAGCCGCACGGCCGGGGCGTTTATCTCAACCCGCAGGGCAAGACGCTGCTCTTCGAGCAATACGAGGACCGCCTCACCAAACCCTTCAACAACCTCCAATCCGGTTGCCGTACCAACTTCCGTGCGCTGCTGGCCCAGGCCCCGCTGGACTTCAAAATGTCCCTCACCGATCCCTCCCGCTTCTCGCCCTTTTTGCTCCACTGATCGTGCCTCCGGCGCTGACATCTCCAGAGGTGGCACCACACGATGATTGGTGGGATGAAATGTTTCCCCATACCCCCCACCGGAAACCACCCGGCAATCCGCTCATGCTCCGTCTCATCGTCTATGACATCGCCGCCCCCAAGCGACTGCGCCGCGTTGCCAACGTCTGTGAGGACTTCGGCCTGCGCGTGCAAAAATCCATCTTTGAATGCTGGCTGGAAAAGGACCGCTTCGAGGCCCTCTGGAAAGCCCTGCTCAAGGAGCTTGACCTGAAGCACGACAGCCTCATCGCCTACACTCTGGATGCCGCCGCCGCCAAAGCCAGATTGCAGGCCGGCAATCACACGATCCTCACTGAAAAACTCACCCGGGTCATCCTCTGACCTAGCAAAATTAGGCCGACTAACCCGGCGGGTCGGACAAACCCAGCGCAATCAACGAAATCCTGGCGATTCCTGCCCCAATGCGGTGCCCCGATACGGTGCCAACCACCTCCCCAAAACGCGGTCGGTCAAAACTTTGCGCTTGCACTTGCAGCCGCAAGGCTTTACCGTCCCTGCGGTCCTAAATGGACTCACCGCCGAAAGGCATTGAAGACGGTGGGCCTCATGGGTCAGCATCGCATAGCCCCAAACGGGGTCCTAAATGGACTCACCGCCGAAAGGCATTGAAGACATCAAGATCCAGAGGCCGGTCCAAAGTTTGGCTTTGGTCCTAAATGGACTCACCGCCGAAAGGCATTGAAGACAGTGGGTTTACCACCATTAAACAAAATGGTATTCGTCCGTCCTAAATGGACTCACCGCCGAAAGGCATTGAAGACGAAAGTTTCCGGTCAATTGCCCTTGATAATAGTCTGGGTCCTAAATGGACTCACCGCCGAAAGGCATTGAAGACTTGTTCACAGTAGGGTTGTTGATACCCCATCTGTGGCAGTCCTAAATGGACTCACCGCCGAAAGGCATTGAAGACTGGCCAATATTCGCAATATGCAGGCGACTCTCGAGGATAGTCCTAAATGGACTCACCGCCGAAAGGCATTGAAGACCTTGGCAAAATACGCAATTAGGTTCCTGCCAATTTGGTCCTAAATGGACTCACCGCCGAAAGGCATTGAAGACAATCACCTGCCCCACGATTCCATCTAAATTCTTGCGGTGGTCCTAAATGGACTCACCGCCGAAAGGCATTGAAGACCGACAAAAGCTCGGGATCAGAACTCCTAATATGAATCTCTGTCCTAAATGGACTCACCGCCGAAAGGCATTGAAGACTCGGTTTCATGTATTTGTTTGTTTTGTTGTTGCGTCGTCCTAAATGGACTCACCGCCGAAAGGCATTGAAGACCTA
>JAPLUI010000236.1 GCA_026397725.1 Verrucomicrobiota bacterium
CGTGGAAGTCACCACCTTCACCGAAGACCTGGCCGCCCAACGCTTCTACCGCCTGCGGGCGGAGGTGAGGGAGTGAACTGGGTGGGAGAGTTATTGGTTATCAGTTATTAGTTATCAGTTATCAGTTATCAGTTATCAGTTATCTCCCTGCCTATATCTTCTCTTGCGTCTTATGTCTTGCCGGCTTGCATCTTTTCTTCATCCATCCGCGTCATCCGCGTCATCCGCGGTTCAAATGCTTCTTTTGTGTTCCTTGCGTTCCTTTGCGGCAAATCATCTTCCACTCCAGCACCAACCAATGAAAGCTCCCGCCATTATGAGGTACCATCATCAAATCCAGGGAATCCGGCGTCGGACGAGTCGGACGGGTCGGACGGGTCGGACGGGTCGGACGGGTCGGACAGGTCGGACAGGTCGGACGGGTCGGACGAGTCGGACGCGTCGGACGGGTCGGACTCTTCACTGGCTCTATCAATTTCCTCTCCTGCCGCGCTTGCTGTGGGTATTCGCCTGCGTGGCGGCGGCGGCAGCGCTCTTGCCGCCCCGGGCCGGCGGGGACGCGCCGCCGCCGGACGCGTACAGCACATGGTTGCAGCAGCACTTCCCTGCGGCCTACGGCAACCCGGCCTTGGAAGCCAGCGTCTGGGGCGACCACGCTGACCCGGATGGCGACGGCTGCGGCAACCTCCTGGAGTTCATGATGCAACGAGATCCGAACGTGGCCGACGCCCAGCTCGGTCTGCGCTGTCGGCTGGAGGGTGGCGACCTGGTGGCCACCTATCGTGAAACCACCGCCACCGGTCACAGCGTCACCTGGCTTGGCGAGTGGTCCGGCGATTGGAGTCTCTGGCTGGCCTTCGGCGTGCGCTACCAAACCCTCGAAACCCACAGCGGCTACCGCCTGGTCGAGGCCCGCGTCACCCGGAACCGCGAGTCACAGATGTTCTTCCGCCTCGCCGCGCACCGCTGACAGCCAGGAACCGCCAGGGAACCGGACTTGCCAAGTCCTGACGGAGTGAACCGCCTGCTGGCCTATGCCCTCAACCTGGACCCGAACCTGGACTTGGGCGGCAGCCTGCCCCGGCCGGTGCTCGCCGGGAATGCCATGAGTCTGACTTTCCACGCCGGGAGAGCAGATGTCACCTACACGGTCGAGACTCGATAATTTCTCTGACCCCCTGTGGTCAGACGTGGTGGCTCAGTGACGAACCGGACCCTCGGTTTGACAGAGCAAGTGCCGTGACTCAGCCACAGCGGTGTGGCGCTGCGCTTCCCACCGCACTCCATACCTGCGCCTGCCCATGCGCAAGCCAAAGTCTGGAGTGCGGTGGGAAGGGCGCAGCCCGCCACACCGCCTTGGCTAAACCGGGAGCGCTGCGGCTACACCATTCTTCACGCCGAAGATTTCAACATTCAACATTCAACTTCCAGCATTCAATGATCAAGTAAGACAAAGAAATGTCACAGCGGCGTCCATTCATATACTTACGACCTCCGGCGGTCTGTGGACCGCAAATGGAACTTCATCCGTTACTACTCAGGTATGGCAGAATCATTTATGGCAGAATCATTTCAGAATTGGAAAAAGTCATTGGATCAACCCCTGTCTGTGCGCATCCGCACGCAGACAGGCCGACCAGTGATGAATCCCCCTCAAGACTCTTGAAAAAATTCTTTGGAACCTGAGTAGTAACCTTCATCCAATGCAATCTCGGCAAGGATGAACTGGTCGCCCAGGCACGTCTGCCGCAGGGGACCACGGCATTGCTGGTCTATGGGTTCCGGGTCCAGGGCGGCGGGCGCAACAATCACGCCGCTTCAGAACTCGTTGTGATCAAGCCGTAAGTCAGGGGTGGCGGGCCGCGAGCCCGATACGGTTAGCGCTCGTGCTTGCTTGCTTGCTTGCTTGCTTGCTTGCTTGATAGATCAGTGCCGCCTTGAGGTGGGTGGATAGCAAGACCCCCACCACCGTTGCGCCGGGAAATGCTTGCGTCATCACCTCGCGGTACGTCTCCATCTGGTCGGCATGGCGTGCGCTCAGGTCGGCCAAATCCTCCAGCGCGTCGGTCTTGAAATCGATCACCTCCACCCGGGTCACCGTCCCGGCGGGATCGCGATGGACATGGAGGCGATCGATCACGCCGCTGAGCCACTTGCCATCGTGCAGGGCGTCAATCGGCTGCTCCCGGAACAAGGCCACCTGTTGTCCGCGCCGCTCGAAGATGAAGCGCACGCCGGGGTCTTCCAACAAGTCAGCCACCAGCCTGCCGGCGTCATCCTGCGGTAAAGCCGGAGTCGCCTCATCCACCCATCCCACCTGCCCGAAGGCGGCATGCACCTTGCTGCCAAACCGCATCCCTCCGGCGGCGTGGCTCGCCGTCCCCCCCGCCTGCGGTGGTTTGGCCCCGCTGGGTGTGATCCGCTCCCGCCGCGCCACCCCGGCACCCAGTGGCGGCCGCTCCGCCAGCGCCGCCGGTTTGCCGGTGAGCGGCACCCCGTCAATCCAGTCCGGCCTGCCACTCTGATAGACGACGCCCGGCTCGGGGCCGGCGGCAATCGCTTGTTCCAGCCAGTTTGTCAGTGAGGCCCGGTTCGCATCCCGGGTTTTGGCGGGTGGCTCCAGCAACACATAGAGTCCGCGCTTGGCCCGCGTGAGCGCCACATAGAGGGTGCAAAATGCCTCGTAGTGCTGGTCCGCCGCCCAGCGTGCCTCGGCCTCGCGCATTTCCGGCAACAGGTCTCGCGCCCATTTGGGCGGCGTTTGGCTGATCCATCCGTCACCTTCCGCCACGGTGAACCGCTGCGCCTGGGGAATGCCGTCGCCGGGCACCTCCGGCAGGACCACCACCTCAAATCCCAGCCCCTTGGCCTTGTGGATCGTCATCACTTGCACCGCCGCCACCCCGGGGCTTTGCGAAACCTCCAGCCGCTCCACCCGGTCCGCCGCCTCCCGCGCGGTCGCCGGACCCTGCGCCTCCAACGCCGCAAGTGCCGCCATCACGTCGCCCGCCCGTCGCCGCCCAAAGTCCGACCACTCCGCCCAACGGGTCTCCACCACCTCCCCGACCATGCCCGCGAAACCCACAGCGGCGGCCCGGTCCGACAAGCCTTCCCAGCGTGCATGCCAGGTCTCGCCCCACCGCCCGTGCAGCACCGCCGCCAGCGGCGACATCGCCACCACTTCCCGTGCGAAGGCGTCTGCGGGGTCGGCCAGCCATTTGAGCAAATGCCCGAGCGCGACCCCCACCGGATTGTCCTTCGCCGGTTCCCGCCGGCCTTCTTCGATCACATCGAAGTCTGCCGCCCGCAGGTGATCCGCCACTTCCCGCACTTGCTGGTTGTTCCGCACCAGCACGCCGCAGGAAACCTCACGGCGACCAATTCCAAGTTCACCTAACAATCCTGCCAGGCGTGCCAAGCGTTCCGGCCATTTGCCAGCCACCACTTCCACCCGTGCTTCGCCGCGTTTGGCGGGGGTCTGCAAGGGTGCTGCGGCAACATGCTCCTGCCACTGCCAGCCCTCCGCGGCGGCGCCAAACATCCCGCGCATGAGTGCCACATCCCCGCACACCCGGTTGACCAGCGCCAGCACCTCCGGGCACGAGCGCCACGACTCCGCCATCGGCTCGATCTCCAACCCGCCGCCGTAACGTCTCATCACCTCGTCAAACAACCCGACCTCACCCCCGCGCCAGGCATAGATCGCCTGCTTGCGATCCCCCACGATGAACATCGAACCCTCGCCAGCCCCAGCCGCCTCATCAATCAAGGGCAGCAGCCCCAGCCAATCCGCCCGACTCGTATCCTGAAACTCATCCAGCAACCAATGATCATAACGGGCATCCAGGCGGAAATCCACCGCCTCCCGCCGCAAGCGTGCGTCCTCGGCCGTCGCCCAGGCCCCCATCAGCAGCTTCACATCCTCAAACCCCAACAGGCCCCGCCGCCGCATGCGTTGCTCGCACAACGCATCATACCCCGCCACCACCTCCCGCACCGCACGGGTCCGCAGCAGCGCCGCCGCCAGCTCACACCGCGCCGCGAGTTCCAGCGCCCGCCGCAGCGCCGCGCCCGCCGGCCCGCCTATCACAAAGTCCTTATGAAACTTCACCTCCAGGCCGCCGCCGCCACCCGCCGCCACCGCCGCCTGCACGCTTTCTAACAAGCTGGTCGCCCCGCCCAGGCTGCCGCTGCCGATCGCGTGCTCCTCCAACTGTGCCAGCACCTTTTCCAAGGCCGCCCGTTGCCGCTTGTCGGTATAGTCGATGCCATCCAGGCTCTTCCACACCGTTCCTAACAAACCCTGCCGGTGCGCCTCCCAATCCTCTGGTGCGACCCCCGCCAGCGCGGCCGGTCCCCAGGCCACATCCTTCGCCGCCCGATAGCGACTCTGCCATTCCACGACGAATTTCCGCAGGCCCTCCCGCACCTTCAAGTCCTCCTTGCCATGCATGGCCCGCCGGAACGCATGCCGGAACTCCTCCCCGCCCCCGGCCTCCTGCACCTCGCCCAGAATCGCCTCCAACAGCGCGTCCTGTGCCGCCGCCGCCCGCGGTCCTTCTAACAAATCAAACCTCCCGCCGGTCAGGCCCAGCTCATATTGAAAGCCCCGGACCACCTTGGAAAAGAAGCTGTCCATGGTGCCCAGGGTGAACCTCGGCAGTGCGCGCACCACCCGTTCCAGCGCGGCGCCGAAGTCCGCCTCAGGCAGTGACAGCTCCCGTCGCAACGCCGCTGCGGTCCGCTCGTCGCTGGCGGCCTTGGCCAGCTTCGTGAGCACCGCATCCGCAAACTCGCCCGCCGCCTTGCGCGTGAAAGTGAGCGCCACAATCCGTTCCGGGGCCACTCCGCCCGCCACCAATCCAATCACCCGGTTGCCCAACTGAAACGTCTTGCCAGACCCCGCCGAGGCGAGAATGAGCAGGTTTTTTGCCAGAATCTTCATTCCGCCCGACAGCCTGCACCCGTGCCATGGGAAGGTCACGCCTAAACTACTGACTGACTGCCAAGAAGACGCCGGGTGGGACCAGATCCGGACGGACTGCCAGGTTTCAGATCTGCTGCCATGTCCCGTCCTGTCCCGCGGATATCGCCGGGCAGGACAGGCCTGACATAGGTGGATGGATGATTGGCCGCAAAAGAACGCCAGGAAAAATGCAATGTTCTGCAAACAATGCTTTGTGACATGCGTAGTGAGAGGACCTTCCACCAGCAAATGATCACCAATCCAAAACACCGAAGTGCCGGCAACCCGCTTGAGAAATGAAAGTCCAGACGATCCACCCCATTTCCTCCCGCGCTCCGATCCCCACTTTGGTTTTATCGTCCGCGTCTTCTCCCAATCGCCATTTCCTGGCAATCATGCACCATTCCCTCCTCATGTTCGCCGGTCTGCTGCTCTGCAGCGGCCATGGTCATGCCGCGGATGCGGCCAAGCCCAGCCCCTTGGCCAAGGGGCCTGGTTACGTCAACCTGGCCCTGAACAAGCAGAACGACAAGGGTGACTTCGCACCCCATCCCGTCGCCAGCTCGAACAGCGAGTGCCGTCATGACCTCGCCTTCGCCGCCATGAATGCCATCGACGGCAAGACCGAGAACAAGGGCCACGGCAGCGCCTTCCCCTCCTGGGGACCGGAGCAGCGCAAGGACCTCTGGTTCCAGATCGACTTCGGCAAACCGGTGCTGGTGGACCGCATCGATCTCTTCATCCGCGCCGACTTCCCCCACGACACCCACTGGCATGACGCCACCGTGGTGTTCTCGGACGGCACCAGCGAGCAGATCCGGATCCAGAAGAGCGCCGCACGCCAGACCTTCGTGCTCAAGCAGCCGCACACCCTCATCTGGCTGCGCTTCACCGATCTGGTGCAGGACGAGCCCCTCGGCTGGGCGGCCTGGAGCGAGGTGGAGGTCTATGGCACCGAGCTGCCGGCGAAGCGCTGAGCATCAGTCCTGACGATTCCTGGCAACCCATGAATCAGCGGCAAACGAAGCCCTTGACAAAGCGGAGCGGAAAGCTACTTTCGCCGCCGAGGACTTTCCCCATGCAAGACGGGACGGGCCTGTTGATGGATGGGTTAGGATTTTGCAGTTAAACAATAATCAAGGAAGATTACCATGCGAAAGTTAAATGATGCGGTGCTGGCAGGTCTGTGTGCGGGAGGCCTGTTGGTCTGCGGCTGTGCGCAGACGGGTGGCGATGTGCGGAGCAAACCTCTGACACAGCCGAAGTTGTTGCTGGAATTGCCGGACATCTGCCCAACGCCAGACGGAATGGCGATGGACAGGGCAGGCAATATCATTCTGGCCTGTCCGAATTATGCTGAGAAGCATGCGAAGCCTGCGGTTTTCATGAAGATCGACAAGCGGAACCAGGTCAGCCTGTATGCCACCTGTCCAGTGCTGGCCAAGACGGGGGTCGCCTGTCCGATGGGTATTGATTTCGGGCCAGATGGCGGACTTTACGTGTGCGACAACCAGGGCTGGCCTGGCACCGAAATTGGCAAAGACCAGGGACGGATATTGAAACTCACGATCCGCAATGGCCATGTCACCAGAACGGAGATTGTGGCCTGCGGCATGAGTCATCCCAATGGCGTCAAATACAAGGACGGAAAACTGTATGTGACCCAGAGCCTGCTCCCGAAAATCAAATCCAAGGAGCTGGTGAGCGCGCTGTATCGATTTGAGGCGTCGGACCGGGAGGTCAAGGTCAACAACGATGCAAGCGACCGGAATCTGCTCATCCAATACAAGACCCACAACATGGCATGCCAGTATGGGCTGGATGGGCTCGTCTTCGACAGCCAGGGCAACCTGTTTGTGGGGAATTTTGGCGACGGCTCGGTGCATAAGATCACTTTTGACGGCAAGGGCAACGTGGCGTCGAACAAGCTGTTTGCCAAGAGTCCTAACATGCGCACCACGGATGGCATGTGCGTGGATGAAAAGGACAACATCTATGTGGCCGATTTTTCCGAGAACGCCATTTGCAGGGTTTCACCCCGGGGCAAGGTGGCGATCGTGGCCAAGAGTTCCGACACGAACGGGGCGGATGGCGGACTCGACCAGCCCGGTGAGCCGATCGCGCGTGATGGCAAGCTGATCATATCCAACTTCGACATGGTGACCGGGCCGGACAAGGTCAACACCAAGCACGACAAGCCGTACACGATGTCAGTCATAGATTTGAACACAGTCAAACGATAACCGGGAAGTGGCCAATGATTAAACATGTTTCAACAGCAATAGGAGCTGCCATCATCGGGGCCATGGGTTTTGCCATATGGCCGGTGTTGTGGCAGACATTCGGTGTGATGGGTGGGTATCTGGCCTCGGTGCTGGTGGTGTCGGTGATGTTCTACATGAATCACTGGTGTGGCCTGATGCATAACGAAGAGGGCGCCGCCTGGGTTGACATGGCCTGGGGCGTGGCCATCGCGGGTGTGACATGGGGACTGGTCAAGCGTGACATGGATGCTCATTTCATCAAATGCATACCCACCCTGGTCGTCGCCATCTGTGGTGGCACCGCTGGCGGGGTGATGGCCGCCGCCATCAAGAAGCACCATCCCGCATTCAAGCAACATGCCGCGAAGGCGATGAAGGAGGGCGCACCATGAATTTTATGGGCACCCCCATTGAAGCGATCGGCATGACGCCGGCGGCCATTATAACGACATTTTTCGGCATGGCGATCTTTGTATTTGTGGTTTCCATCTGCTGGGGCAGGCTCGTGGAGGATTTTGGGCCCATTGGCGGCATGATGGCGTCCGGTGTGATTGTCGGCAGCATCTGGGTGATGAATCACGCGTTGCCCGGGGTCGGCATTGGAGGCGAATTTGCCAAGGATGCGGCTGGCAATGTCATTCAGCATGGTCTCATTCAGCAGAGTTTCATTTTTGGAGGGCCATGGATTGACATGGGCTGGGCCGCCGCCGTGGGCCTGTGGGCCGGCAGCATTTATGCCGGGGCAAGCTGGAGGAAGTCGCTCCCATCACTGATTTCCGCCATTATCGGCGGGGCGCTCGGCGGGGCACTCGTCGGGCTTGTCAGTTATACCTATGCGGTAAATTAAACAGGTGGATTTCGAACTGAAATTATGAGAGCGATCGCCGTAGTCAAACCCAATCAAGTCGAGATTATTGATCTTCCGATGCCCAAGCCCGGGCCCTACCAGGCGCTGGTGAAAACGGAAGTTGCGTATCTGTGCAATGCGACGGATGGCAAGCTGGTGGCGGGGCATTTTCCGGGGGTGGATCAATACCCGCTGGTGCTCGGGCATGAATCTGCCGGCATCGTGCAGGAAATTGGCCGGAAGGTCCGCAACTTCAAGGCGGGGGACCGTGCCATCGGCGGACTGGTCTTCGATTTCGGCGGTGCGAAGTATGCATCAGGTTGGGGCGGCTTTTGTGAATACACGCTGGTGAACGACCATGACGCGATGGTGCAGGATGGCGTTGCCGATGCGAAGCACGGTTGGTTCGAATGTTACGAGATCCAGCGTCGTGTGGCGCGTGACATCCCGGTTGAGACCGCCGCCCTGTTATGCACCTGGCGGGAGGTTTATGGCGGATTCGGCGATTTCAACTTGCAGCAGGGTGACGACATCCTGGTGTATGGAGCGGGCCCCGTGGGGCTCAGCTTCACCAAGTTCGCGAAACTGCTTGGACTTGGCTACGTTGGCGTGGTGGATCCGGTGGCTCACAAACGGAAACGGGCGATTCAGATGGGGGCGGACGAGGTGTTCGCGCCTGACTCACCCAAGCTGGCCAATCTCACCAAACGGCGCGGCAAGCCGCTGGATGTGGTGATTGACGCGGTTGGCAGCGGGGCGATTGTCAACGCGGCCTTGCCGCTGATCAGGCTGGGTGGCACCATCGGGGTGTACGGCGTGATTGCCGCCGGGAGCATCACGCTTGACAAGGGCAAGGGTCCCTACAATTTCAATTTGTATATGCATCAGTGGCCGACCCGCTCCCGCGAGGCGGCGGCGCAAAAGCCGCTCTGCAAGTGGATTCGTGAGGGCCAGCTCCAGGCCAGCGAGTTTATCACGCATGAGTTTCCGATGGAGCAGGTGAATGATGCGCTGGAGGCAGTCAAGGCCGGCAAGGTGATCAAGGTGCTGTTGCGGTATTAGCCGGCTGCTATGAATTCCAAGCACCTTGTAGCGATTGATATCGGAACCCAGAGTTCGCGGGCGGCGGTGCTTACCCGGGATGGCGACATCCTTGGCATCCATCAGATCAAGCATGAGCTGAACAGTCCGCAGCCGGGTTGGGCCCAGCAGAATCCGGAGTTGTGGTGGACCGAGACCTGCCGGGCACTCAGGAATGTGCTCCGGGAAACCGGGGTGGATACGGCATCGATCGCGGCGGTCTCGACCTGCGGCCAGATGCACGGGCCGGTGGGTGTGGATGACGCTGGCAAGGTGACCACGCCATGGGTTCAGTTATGGTGCGATAAGCGCTGTAGTGAACAGTGTGAGGCAATCAGGCAAAGCCACCATGAAGCAGACCTGCGCAGACTGTCCGGCAATTCCATTTTCCCGGCATGGACGGGGATCAAGGTGCGCTGGCACAAGGACCATGAGCCGAAGTCATACCATAGGACACGCTGGTTTCTCGTGCCCAAGGATTTCATCAATTACCGGTTGACCGGGGTTGCGGCGGCGGACCCCAGCGAGGCGTCATGCTCGTTTCTCTGGGACTGCGTAACAGAAGATTATTCGGCTGACCTGGCTGATGCCGTGGGGGTGGACCTGGGGAAATTCGCGCCGGTTCATCCCTCACATGAGGTCATTGGAGAAGTCAGTGCCAAGGCGGCGAAACTCACCGGCCTGCCTGCCGGTGTCCCGGTGGTGGCCGGCGGTGGCGATTTCCCCGTGTCGATGCTCGGGTTCGGCATCGCCGGTGATGGCGTTACCGCGGATGTGACGGGAACCAGCACCTTGCTGGCGGCCCATACGAAGTCACCACTGCTGGACCCGGCAATCCAGAACCTGCGGCATGTGGTGCCAGGATGGATTCCTTTCACCATCCTGGATTGCGGCGGCTTGAGTATGAAGTGGTGCCGGGACCTGGTCGCCTCGATACGCGGCCGGGACGTTTCCTACGAACAACTGATAGCGATGGCGGCAAAGGCGCCGGCAGGTAGTGAGGGACTGATTTTCTATCCATACATGCTCGGCGAGCGGCGCCGGGAAAATACCACGTCGCGGGGGGGGTACTTTGGTCTGACATTGCAACATTCCGCGCCGCATTTTGTCCGTGCTGTCATGGAAGGCGTGGCCCTGACCATGGGCAAGGACCTCGGTGATTTCAAAAATCAGGGTCATCAGATCAGGCGCCTGATGAGTGTTGGCGGCGGAACCCGTAACGAGCTTTGGAACAAGATCAAGGCCAGTATCACCGGAGTGCCGATCGAACTTTCGGAGGAACCGGAAGCCGGCCTGAAGGGAGCGGCATTGCTGGGTGCCGCAGGTGTGGGGTTGATCGGCGATTTGGTGCAAACCGCAGTGGCACGCCGGACGAAAACACGGACGGTTCGGCCCGATAAGACCATGATGAAAACATACCGCGAAATGCAAAAGGAATATGTCAGGATCTATGAGCATATGCTCGGGTTCTGGATGGAGGATCACAGCCAATGACATCGTTTGATTTCAAACCGGCTGACCAGCCCACGTTTTATTTCATCGGTGTGACAACGACCTGGTCGTCGATCATGAGGGTGTTTCCCGCTTGGGCGAAGCATCTCGGGCTGGGTGATTGCCTGATTCGCGGAATCGACTGCAAGTGGCACGATGAGGTGGAGGTTTACCGTGAAGTTGTGAACTTCCTGAAGACCGACCCGCATTCGATGGGCGCACTGGTGACCACGCACAAGCTGGACCTGCTCAAGGCGGCACGGGACATGTTTGACTGGCTTGATCCTTATGCCACCCAGCTTGACGAGGTCAGCTCCATCTCGAAGCGTGACGGGAAGTTGAGGGGGCATGCGAAGGATCCCATTTCGAGCGGGCTTTCATTTGATGCCATCGTGCCGGGGGAATACTGGGGCCAGTCCGGCGGCGAAGTGTGTCTGCTCGGGGCCGGTGGCTCGTCCCTGGCGCTGACCATCCACCTGCTGAAACTGCCTGCGGGAATGCGGCCGGCGAAGATTCATGTAACCAACCGAAGTGAGCAGCGGCTGGCTGAGATGCAGGCGGTTCATGCGAACATGAAAGCCCCCATTCCGGTTGAATACTGCCACTGCCCCACAGCGGCGGATAATGATGCGGTGGTGGCCAGGCTGAAGCGTGGCTCCATGGTGGTGAATGCCACCGGACTGGGCAAGGATGCGCCGGGATCGCCCCTGACCGACCAGGTTGAGTTTCCCATGAACGGCCTGGTATGGGAGTTCAACTATCGGGGCGAGCTGGTGTTCCTGGACCAGGCGAAGGCCCAACAGCACCGCAGGAATCTAACGATAGAAGACGGGTGGGTTTATTTTGTGCATGGTTGGCTGTCGGTTATTGCCGAGGTGTTCCAGGTGGACATTCCCGCGCGTGGCCCGGCTTTCGATGAATTGTGCCGCATCGCGGCAGCGGCGAAGTGACAGGACTAACAGGAGAACACTGATGAACATGAAATCAAGGTTGATTCATTTTGATATGAAGACGGGGTTGTCGCCGGAGGTGGAATCCATCCAGCGGAAGTTGTCGCAAATGAAGGGAATGTATGCCGACGAAGGCACGCGGGCCCGGATGGAAGCGGCTGACGACGTGCTCGTTTATGAGTTTCATGACATGCATGTTCCGGAGCAAGCGGGGGAAATCGCCTTTGGCACGAGCATCACGTATCCGGGAAGGGTCGGTGATGAGTACTTCATGACCAAAGGGCATTTTCACACGATTCTTGAGACGGCGGAAGTTTATCATTGCCTGCGCGGGAACGGTTATTTGCTGATGGAGAATCCGGAGGGCGACTGGGAAGCACGCGAATTGACACCCGGCGCGGCCGTGTATGTCCCCGGGCGGTATGCGCACCGGAGCGTCAATATCTCCAAGGCCGAACCGTTCATCACGTTTTTTGCCTTTCGCGGTGATGCCGGTCATGATTACGGAGCCATTGAAAGCAAGGGGTTTCGGAAGTTGATTGTAGAGCAGAACGGGCGGCCGACGGTGGTGGATAACCCGCAATGGAAATAGCATCCATGGAACATGCCTTACGGGCTGTTCATCATTCAACCATGGCTTGGAGCAGGTAGCATGAAGATATTGGTTACGCCGCGGTCGGTGACGAAGCACGGGCATCCTGCGCTGGTGCGCCTGAAGGAAGCAGGCTATGAAGTGGTGTTCCCGGCACCCGGTCAATCTCCTTCGGAATCGGAACTGCTGACGCTGCTACCCGGTTGTGTCGGATACCTTGCGGGGGTGGAAACGATTTCCGCCAGAGTGTTGAACGCGGCAACGGATCTCAAGGTGATCAGCCGGAACGGCACGGGCGTGGACAACATCGATGCGGAGGCGGCCAGGCGGCATGGCATACGGATATGTCGCGCGGAGGGCGCCAATGCCCGCGGCGTGGCTGAGCTGGCTTTTGCCCACCTCCTTGCCGCCGTGAGACAAGTGCCGCTCAGCGACAGCGGGCTTAAGCAAGGGAAATGGGAACGGCGTAAAGGGCTCGAGCTCGAAGGCCGGATCCTCGGCCTGATCGGTTGCGGAATGATCGGCCGGCTTGTTACAAAATTCGCGTTGGCCTTTGATATGACGGTGCTGGCTTATGATCCGCATCCAAACCGTTCGTTCAAGCCGTCGGAGCAGTTTTCATATGTAAGTCTGGATGAGGTGTTGACGCGGGCCGATATCATCAGCCTGCATTGTCCGCTGCAGGCGGGTGGCGCGGCAATCATTGACAGGCAGGCGATTTCCCGGATGAAGCACGGGGTGTATGTTATCAACACTGCGCGGGCCGGGCTCATGGATGCCGGCGCAGTGCTGGAGGCCATTGACAGCGGGAAAATCGCCGGAGTCACGGTGGATGCTTTTGAATCCGAACCGCCGGAGGACTGGCGGCTGGTGAAGCATGAGCGGGTGATTGGCACGCCGCATGTTGGCGGATTCACGGATGCCAGCATCGACCGGGCGATCTCGGTGTCCATTGACAATCTGCTCATGGCTTTGGAGGCTGCCAGGCAAGCGGAGGTGATTGAACCAGGATTGGCATGCTGAATGGATTCGAGATTGTCCAATGGAGAGTGGCCGATTGGAGGTCTTTTCCACTTGTTGAAGGGGAGACTGTGTTGTGGTGGTTGGGGCAGGCGGGGTTTGCCGTGCGGCACGGCAACCGGAAGTTCCTGATAGACCCTTACCTATCCGATTCGCTGGCCAGGAAATATGCCGGCACCAAGTATCCACATCTCCGGATGATGCCACCGCCGGTGGCGCCGGAACAGGTGGCCGACATCGACTGGGTGTTTTGTACGCACAGTCATACCGATCACATGGATCCCGATACATTATCCGTCATCGCACGCAATCCCGGATGTTGTTTCATCGTTCCCCGTGCCGTGGTGGATCACGCGGTGAAAATTGCCGGTCTGGAGCCGGACCGAGTGATCACCGTTGACGCGGGTGAAACCCTGGAGCTGGGGGGAGGCATCTCGGTTGCCGTGGTGCCGTCTGCGCATGAGGATCTCAAGGTGAACGGGAGGGGCGAGCATTTTTATGTGGGGTACGTGATCAGGTTGAACGGATTGTCGTTTTATCATGCCGGTGATTGTGTGCCGTATGAGGGGCATCGTCGCTGGTTGTCCGGGGTTGGGCCGGTGGATCTTGCGCTGTTGGCGGCGAACGGCCGGGATGCCGAGCGGACCGCAGGCGGGATTCCCGGCAATTTCACCATCGATGAGGTTCTTGAGCTGGCTGCTGAATGTTCCTTCCCACAGGTGATTGTGCATCACTTTGGCATGTTTGATTTCAATACGGTTGATCCCCAATTGCTCTGGCGCAAGATCAAGGCGGCCGGCCAGGAGCTGAACGTCATTGTACCGATCGTGAATCAAGCGTATCATTGGAGGATTCGTGGCTTCGCTCATGGGGAACCACAGCACGTGGCGCGGATGGTCCCACCCTTGCGTTCCATGCAAGAATCCACCTGAAGACTCCGTATCCCGCGGCATGGCAGATCGCAGCTATCGCAGGGGAACGGGTTGGGGCACAGGTTGGTCGGCGGCGGGAGTGCTGTGGGTCGTTCTATCAGCCGGAGCCCAGGCAGCCGAATCAGGAAACAAAATTCCCTGGACGGAGGTCATGCTTAACAAACCGGATGTCGGCGGATTCCAGCGTGATTTCCCGGTCGAGTGGGACTGGCTGCGGCAGGATTGCGGGGTGGCGGGCGCGCAGGGACTGGTGGCGGGAACCCCGGGAAAATTCGGCAGCGAGGTGGTCCGCAAGGTGCTGGATGAACTGCCCAGCACCGCCAAGGAACTGAAGTCCAAGCTGGATTGGATGTTGCAGCAGAACCTGCCCGATAGCGATGCCCGCTGGCTGCTGCTCTACGCCCAGGCCTGCGAGGCGCGGCGGGCCAAGCGTTTGGCATGCGTGGCGGGACAAGCGCCCTGCATCGCGTTTGTCAAACGCCAGCACATCCGGCCGTCGTTTTTTGGTTATACCGAGGGTCAGTCCGACGCGCAGGCCGAGCGGCACTTCCTGCCGGGCTCCGCGCTGTGTTTGCTGACTTTTGAAGGGACCCGCGGACGGGTCGAGGAGTTGCTCGCGGACAAGGGTGGCGTGGTGCGCGACCCGGCGGTCTCGTGGGATGGCAAACGACTCGCGTTCGCCTGGAAAAAGTCGCTCGATGGTGACGACTATCACCTCTACGAACTCGACGTCGCGGGTCGCAAGATCCGGCAGGTGACGAGCGGGCTCGGGGTGGCCGATTACGAGCCGGCCTATCTGCCGAACGGTGATTTCATTTTCGCCTCGACCCGATGCGTCCAAACCGTGGATTGCTGGTGGACGGAGGTCAGCAACCTCTACACCTGCGATCCGGAGGGGAGCCACCTCCGGCGCCTCGGGTTTGATCAGGTCCACACCCTCTATCCGCAGGTGCTGGGTGACGGACGGGTGGTCTATACCCGGTGGGACTACAACGACCGCGGGCAGGTGTTCCCGCAGCCGCTGTTCCAGATGAACCCGGATGGCACCGGCCAAACCGAGTTCTATGGTAACAACTCCTGGTTTCCGACGACCATCGCCCACGCCCGTGGCATCCCGGGCACCTCGAAGGTGTTAGCCATCCTCTGCGGCCATCACTCCAGCCAAGCCGGCAAGCTTGCGGTGATCGATCCGACGCTCGGGCGGCAGGAAAACCAAGGCGTACAACTCGTCTCGCCAGAGCGCGAAACCCCGGCCGAGCGGATCGATAGTTATGGACAGGACGGCGAGCTGTTCTGTTACCCATTTCCGTTAGTCGAAAACGGATGGCTCGTGTCCTACGCGCCCAACGGCTGGGCCGATGCCAAGTTTGGCATTTACTGGATGGACCGTGACGGGCGGCGCGAGTGGCTAACCGGGGACGCCGCGGCGCCATGCCTGCAACCGGTGCCGGTGGCCGCACGGCCACGGCCGCCGGCCCGTGCGAGCACCGTGGATTACCGCAAGGACTTCGGCACCTACTACGTGCAGGACATCTATCAGGGGCCCGGGCTCGCGGGGATTGCGCAGGGGACCATCAAGAAACTGCGGGTCGTGGCGCTGGAATTCAGGCCCGCCGGGATCCGATCCAACAGCAGCGGCGGGCCCGGCGGCGGGGCGATGATCAGCACTCCGGTGGCGATCGGCAACGGCGCGTGGGATGTGAAACGCGTGCTCGGCGAGACTCCGGTGCATGCCGACGGATCGGCGTTTTTCATGGTGCCGGCACGCACGCCGGTCTATTTTCAGGCGCTGGACGAACGCGGCCGGACGGTGCAGACGATGCGCAGTTGGAGCACCTTGCAACCGGGAGAAAATGCGTCGTGTGTGGGTTGCCACGAGTCCAAGAACAGCGCGCCGCCGGGGCAGGGATATAACTCCACGCTGGCGATGCAGCGGCCGCCACTCAAACTTCAACCGTTTTATGGTCCTGCCCGCGGGTTCAGTTTCGCGAAGGAAATCCAGCCCGTCCTGGACCGCCAATGCATCCGTTGTCATCGCGAGCGCGAGCCGGTGCTGGCCATGGCCCGGGGCGAGGACAAGACCTTGCTCGAGCTGGCACCGGAGGTGCGCAGCCGCGGACGCGACCGCGCCTTCAGCCTGCTAGGTGACAAAGTGCGCGACGAGCCGGCGGGGCGCGATTGGAGTGATGCCTATCTGGTGCTCACCCATGCGAAACGCGACGGCAAAAACGGGCCCTTCCGCGGCCAACCGGACGGACGGATGGTGCGGTGGGTCAGCTCGCAGTCGGTCCCGTCGATGCTGCCGCCGGAATCCGCCGGTGCCATCAAGAGCGGGTTGCTAGAGCTGTTGGAAAAAAAACATTACGACGTCCGCTTGTCACGCGAGGAATATGAGAAGATCGCCTGCTGGATCGATCTGTCAGTACCGTTTTGCGGTGACTACACCGAGGCTAACACGTGGAACCCCGATGAGCTGAAGAAATACCTTCGCTATGACACCAAACGCAAGCGCATGGACGGGCTGGACCTTGAGGCGATCAAGAGCTTGACCGGCGGGCGGTAACCTCGCCGCTTGCAAGGTTCGACAAGAGCTATCGCGATGACCTAGTTAGACCCGCGACCGAGACGTGCCCGCCAATCGTCACCGAGTGCATCGGAATCCGCTCCTAAAGGTTCCACTTCAAGCTGGCTCTGGAGGTAGAACTGGATCAGGTTTCTCAAGCACGCAGTTCCTGATCCCGGCGGAAAATGAGTTGGCACTTTTTGGCGTTTCAGACGAATTCGTGAATCATCAGCGCATGGGTTCGGGTGGCAGCAGTGCCGATGCGGTGTCATGTCTTGCTCTTACTTGATCATTGAATGTTGGAAGTTGGAAGTTGAATGTTGAAATCTTCGGCGTGAAGCATGGTGAAGCCGCAGCTCTAACGGTTTAGCCATACCGCTGTGGCCAAGTGGCCGCGCAATAATAACTGTCGCATGCGCATGAGGTGTACTGTAGCGGCGGTCTGTGACCGCCGATGCCACTGAGAGGAGCCAAGGCGCTTGTCCTTTCGCATCGGCGGTCATAGACGCGCCGCTACAATTCGATGGTTATTCTTGCGCAGGCACTTCGCACATGGCTTGACCACAGACGGCACAGCCACTGAGAAGAGCCAAGGCGCTT